>NZ_CEXPNT010000001.1:0-187965 GCF_982709265.1 Candidatus Marivariicella framensis
AACCCAGGACCCTCTCCTTAAAAGGGAGATGCTCTACCAGCTGAGCTATCAAGTCTAAAAAAAGTGACCTGACTGGGGCTCGAACCCAGGACCCTCTCCTTAAAAGGGAGATGCTCTACCAGCTGAGCTATCAAGTCAATTTTTAGGGTGCAAATATAGTGTCTATAAATGTATTATTCAATTTTATTTTGTTTTAAATTTGAGGGTATTAATAATGTTATTTTGAATAATAAAATAGTTTTAATTGGTTATATGGGTTCTGGTAAAACAGCTGTAGGTAAAGAGCTTTCAAAAATATTTAATATTCCTTTTATTGATTTAGACGATGAAATTGTTAAAGTTGAAAAAAGATCAATTGATAAAATATTTGAAGAAAATGGAGAGTTGTATTTTAGAAAAGTTGAACACGATTGTTTAAAAAATATTTTAAAATCATCTGTTTTGAGTGTTATTTCTTTAGGTGGAGGAACTCCATGTTATTACAATACAATTAAAATGTTAAATGATAATGATAAAGTTAACACTGTTTTTTTAAGAGCAAGTGTTAATAATTTAGTAGAAAGATTATCTAAAGAAATTAATCACAGGCCTAAAATAAAAAATTTAAAAACTAAAACAGTATTAAGCGAATTTATTGGAAAGCATCTGTTTGAAAGAAACCATTTCTATAACAAATCAAAATTCATCATAAATACAAATAACAAGTCTATTAATGCGGTAGCAAAAGAGATTGAATTATTTTTAACTTAAAAAAACACCTTCCTTTTCTTTAGTGTCAAACACAACCGTAATGTGCTCTTTGACTGAAGTTGATAAAGAAATTCCTTTAAAATCTGCTTTGATTGGATATTTTTTATGATTTCTATTCACCAGGACTACAGTTTGAATTTTTTTTAAAGAAATACCAAGAAAAGCATTAACTGCATATAGCAAAGTAGAACCGCTATTTAAAACATCATCTATAATAATTATTGATTTATTTTTTAAACTTTGAATATTAGAAGATATTCTAACTCCGTTTCTTGGATTTTCTTTATCAATTTCTAATTCAATTTGATGAACATTAAAAGCACTTATTCTTTTTAAGAACTCTCCTATGCGTTTACTTAAAATTATTCCATTAGATGAGATTCCAACAAGATATATTTCTTTGAGATCAATGTTTGATTCATATATCTGAAAAGCTATTCTTCGAGTAGCATTTCTAATATTTTTTTCGTTTAGGATTTTATTTTCTTTCATATTTAATAAAGCATTAATATAAAAATTTATTTGTCATCTTTTTTAAACTCATCAATTTCTCTTCTATCCTTTTTCGTAGGCCTTCCTAACCCCCTGCTTCTATTAATTATTTTATTTAAACCTTGACTTTCTTTGTTTTCAAAAGCATTTTTCTTGGTCAAATCTTGACGATAAATATCTACAATTTTTGCTCCCACTCTTGATTTAGGTATATCTAAAACTTTAAATTCATAATTTATTTGATCTTTTCTCACCAAAACTAAATCTAGGGGTAAAATATCTCTTGAAGGTTTTAATATTTGATTTTTTAAACGAACATGTCCCTTTTTACATGCATTTGTAGCTAGTGACCTTGATTTATAATATCTCAAATACCATAGTAATTGATCAATTCGCATTTTAAAACTTAGTTAAAATTTATACAAAAATAAAGTAAAATTGTATCTTGCGCTGCAATTTTGTCCTATGAAAATTAATTTTTTGAAAAGTATCAATTTAGTTTTGATTTTATTTTTGTTTAGTTGTGAAAATAATAATGATAATAATATTGAGGAAGTTGTTGTTAGAGATGCGTCGGTGCAATCACCTGAAGACGATATTGAATTAAGATTATATTTGGAGAGTCACTTTTATAATTACGAAGACTTTGAATCATTCCCCAATGACTATTCTTTAAAAATAAAAATTGACACTCTCTCTGGAGATAATATTAATAAAACACCACTTATTAACATGGTTCAAGAGCAAAACTTAACTGTTAAGCAAGACGATATTGATATCCCTCATAAACTATATTATTTGGTTGCTAGAGAAGGAAACTCTTCCAGACCTTCAAACATTGATTCAACCTTTGTAACCTATCAGGGAAGTCTAATTGACGGTTCTATTTTCGATTCTCGTGATTTACCATTGTGGTTTGATTTGGCACAAGTAGTTCAGGGTTTTAGAATGGGAATCACAAACTTTAAGTCAGGAAGTTATTCTGTAAATACTAATGGATCTGTCAATTTTGAAGGTTTTGGACAGGGTGTTATGTTTTTTCCATCAGGGTTAGGCTATTACAGTAATACTAATTCAGGTATACCACAATACTCTCCTTTGATTTTTAGTGTTTCACTATTAACAATGAATATTAGTGACCATGATAATGATGGAATTGCTTCTTACCTTGAGGACATTGACCTTGATGGTGAGCCATTAAACGATGATTCTGACGGAGATGGAAATATTAATTTATATGATGCTGACGATGATGGAGATGGAGTGCTCACGATTAATGAATTAGACAAAGACAATGATGGAGTTATTGATGATACTGATGGAGACGGGGTCCCTGATTATTTAGATCCAAATACCTCTAATTAATTTTATAAGAAAATCCTAATGATAATAAAGACGCTCGATTATCAATATTAGCAACATTTATATTGCTTTGTTTTTGCAGTAATTTAGTTTCTAAAGAACTAAGGCCTTTTTCATACCTTAGGTCAAATTGGAGTTTACCTATATCTAAACGAGCTCCTATATTTAAGCCCACAATTGATTTACCTTTCACTTCATCTAAGTTGAATGTATTACTTTTTTCATTTAAAATATACTGAAAAGATGGACCGATAAAAGCACTTATAAAAGGCATAATTTTATACCCAATAGTTATGGGTAATTCAATTTTTTCTTGAATTAAATCATTACTTTTTTTTGTTTTACTGAACTGAAGTTCAGTTCTTAAATTAAAAATAATTACATCAATAGAAGCATAACTTCCAATAAAAAAACCTTGAAAATTATTTTTAGTAATTTTATTTTCAAAAGCTTCAGAAATTATCGAAATATTGGAACTATTATTTAAATTAACTCCAGCTTTAAATCCATAATCAATTTGACTATGAATTGATAATGGTATTAATAAAATTAGAATTAAATAAAAATTTTTCATGTAAACTATTTTCTTTTAAGAACTTTCTCCACTTTAGTAATAATATTCTTACTACTTAAGCCATATTTTTCCATTAATTGACTTGGAGTACCAGATTCTCCAAAGGTGTCATTTGTTCCTACAAATTCTTGTGGAGAAGGAAGGTTTACTGAAAGTGTTCTGGAGACACTTTCGCCAAGTCCTCCATAAATATTGTGCTCCTCAGCGGTTACAACAGCTTTAGTTTTAGAAACAGAGTTGATTATAATTTCTTCATCTAAAGGCTTTATTGTGTGGATATTAATAACTTCAGCTGAAATACCTTTTTTAAATAAACCTTCAGCAGCTTTAAGTGACTCCCAAACCAAGTGGCCAGTTGCAATAATAGTTACATCACTACCTTCATTTAGTAAAATACCTTTTCCGATTTTAAAAGAATTTTTTTCTGGAGTGAAATTTGGAACTTTTGGCCTTCCAAATCTTAAATAAACTGGACCAATATGATCTGCTATTGCAAGAGTTGCAGCTTTTGTTTGATTGAAATCACATGTGTTGATTACAGTCATCCCTGGAAGCATTTTCATAAGTCCAATATCTTCTAATATTTGATGTGTTGCTCCATCTTCTCCTAAAGTAACTCCAGCATGTGAAGCACAAATTTTTACATTTTTACCTGAATATGCTATTGACTGACGAATTTGATCATATACCCTTCCTGTTGAAAAGTTTGCAAAGGTTCCAGTGAATGGAATTTTACCCCCAATAGTTAATCCAGCTGCAATCCCCATCATATTTGCTTCAGCAATACCTACTTGAAAAAAACGTTTTGGATTTTCTTTTATAAATTGATTCATTTTTAATGAACCTATTAAATCTGCACATAGTGCAACAACATTTGGGTTAGTTCTTCCAAGCTCAGTTAATCCGGCTCCAAACCCAGATCTAGTATCGTTTGCACCCGTATCTATATATTTTTTCATAATATTTTTATTAATAATCACCTAGTGTTTCTAAGTTTTGAGCAAGTGCTATTTCAAGTTGATCGTCGTTTGGAGCTTTTCCATGCCAAGCATGAGTGTGCATCATAAAATCAACGCCATTACCCATTTCAGTTTTCATTAAAATAGCTATTGGAACACCATTTCCAAGATGACTCTTTGCTTCATTTATTTTTGAAATAATTAATTCAATATTGTTTCCTTCTTCTAATTCTAATGTTTTCCATCCAAAAGACTCAAATTTAGATTTTAAACTTCCTAAGTTAAGAACATCGTCAGTTGATCCATCAATTTGTTTTCCATTTAGGTCAATGGTTGCAATTAAATTGTCAACTCCCTTTGCGGATGCAAACATTAATGCTTCCCAATTTTGACCCTCTTGAAGTTCACCATCTCCCATTAAAACAAAAACTGTTTTAGAATCATTATTAATTTTTTTACTTAAAGCGGCACCAATAGCAACTGATAGTCCTTGACCAAGCGATCCCGAGGCAACTCTTATTCCAGGAAGCCCCTCATGAGTTGTTGGATGACCTTGTAGCCTTGAATTGATTAATCTAAAAGTATTTAATTCGTTTATATTAAAATATCCACTCCTAGCTAAAACACTATAAAAAACAGGAGAAATATGCCCATTTGATAAGAAAAAAAGATCTTCTTTTTCACCATTCATATTAAATTCTGGATTATGTTCCATAATCTCGCTATATAATGCTACTAAAAACTCTGCACAACCTAAAGAGCCGCCAGGATGTCCAGAATTAACCTTATGAACCATTCTTAGAATATCCCTTCTTACTTGTTTAACAAAGGCTTCTAAAGATAAAATGTCTGTCATATTAAATTGATTTTATGTGATAAGCAATATTACATTAAATGCAAATATCAGCAAAGCTCAAACTTTGGTAATTTTTATAGTTTATTAGTAATTAGTTAACATTACAATCTTCTCTTACTATAGATTGGTATCTTTACTATTTATTTTTATATGAAATTTAGTTTACATCAAACAGATAGTAATTCAAAAGCAAGAGCTGGGACTATTTTAACAGATCATGGAGAGATTCAAACACCTATTTTTATGCCGGTCGGGACTTCTGGAACTGTTAAAGGAGTTCATCAAAGAGAGTTAGAAAATGATATTAAACCTGATATTATATTGGCTAATACCTATCATTTATATCTTAGGCCAACAACCAAGATTATTGAAGCTGCTGGTGGAATTCATAAATTCATAAATTGGAAAAAGCCGGTCTTAACTGATTCTGGTGGATACCAGGTTTATTCCTTGTCTGCAAACCGAAAAATAAAAGAGGAGGGTGTTAAATTTAAATCTCACATAGATGGATCATTTCATTTTTTTACACCAGAAAGTGCTATTTCTATACAGAGAAAAATAGGTGCTGATATAATTATGGCATTTGATGAATGCACTCCATATCCTTGTGATTTTCAATATGCAAAAACATCAATGAAAAGGACTCATCGTTGGCTTGATCGTTGTTTTGCTCAAAATGAAAAAGAAGACTTTATTTATGGTTATTCGCAAACACTTTTTCCAATAATTCAAGGAAGTGTATATAAAGACCTTAGAAAAGAGTCAGCAGAATATATTTCTAATAAAAATGCTTTTGGAAATGCTATAGGCGGTCTGTCGGTAGGTGAACCTGCAGAAGAAATGTATGAAATGACGGAAGTAGTTACTGCTCTTTTACCAGAAGATAAACCTAGGTATTTAATGGGAGTAGGTACTCCAATAAATTTACTTGAAAATATTTCTTTAGGAATAGACATGTTTGATTGTGTAATGCCTACAAGAAATGCAAGAAATGGAATGATTTTTACTGCAAATGGAACAATAAATATTAAAAATAAAAAATGGGAGTTGGATTTTTCATTGCTTGATTCAGACAACTATTGTTTTGTGGATATTTCTTATTCTAAGTCATATGTTAGACATCTTTTTACTGTTAATGAGATGTTAGGTAAGCAAATATGTACAATTCATAATCTTGCTTTTTATATGTGGTTGGTTCGAGAATCTAGAAAACATATATTAGCAGGAGATTTTATATCATGGAAAATAAAAATGGTGAAACAATTAGACCAACGCTTATAGAATGAAACTTATTGATTGGTATATTATAAAAAGATATTTAGGAACTTTTTTCGTAATGATTTTATTGTTTATTCCAATAGGAATAATGGTAGATATTGCAGAGAAGATAGATAAGTTTAAAGAGAATGAGGTGCCATCTAGTGCTCTTTTTAGTTACTACATTGATTTTACTTGGTATTTTTCAAACCTTTTATTCCCTATATTTCTTTTCTTATCAGTTATTTGGTTTACATCAAAACTAGCTAATAACTCAGAGATAATAGCAATATTGAGTTCAGGAATTTCATTTACTAGGTTCATGAGACCATTTATGATTTCAGCTTTACTTATAGCTATAATTGCATTTGGAATGGGAATGTTTATTGTTCCAAATTCCAATAAAGGTTATAATGAATTTGTGTTTAAGTACATAAAAAAGAAAAATGAAAGAAATACCTCATATCTGTTTAAGCAAATTAATCCTGAAGAGTTTATTTATGTTAGTAGCTATAACCCATTGAGAAAGAGAGCTAATAACTTTACGCTTGAAAAGTTTAATAAACAAAAGTTAGAATTAAAAATAACAGCTGAAAGTATTCGTTGGGTTCAAAAAGATTCATTTTTTCGACTTTCAAACTACACTAAAAGAACTGTAAATGGGGATAATGAATTTTTTGAAATATTAAAAGTAAAGGACACTATTTTTGATTTTAAAATTGATGATCTTGCTCCGGTTAATTATAAAGCAGAAACATTAACAATGCTTGATTTGAATGATTTTGTCAGGAAAGAAAAGGAAAGTGGATCTGTAATGATCAACTCTCATTTATTAGTAAGGCACAAAAGGTATAGTTTGCCGTTAGCATCTTTTATCTTAACCATTATAGCAGTTTCCATGTCTTCTTTTAAAAGAAGAGGAGGTATGGGAGTTAATTTAGCCTTTGGAATTACTCTTGGGTTTTTATTTATTTTTTTTGATAAAATCTTTGGAGTATTAGTAACAAAATCAAACTTCTCTCCTTTTTTAGGGGCATGGCTCCCACTATTTCTTTTTGGTGTTTTAGCCATTTTTTTATTAAAATATGCAAAACGATAAAATTAAAGATTTAATCCATTTTCACTTTTTAGTTTTTCTTTGGGGATTTACATCAATATTAGGTGCTCTAATAAAATTAAACTCAATTCAAATTGTTTGGCACCGAATGTTTATCGCTTATGTTTTAGTAGGATTATATTTATTATTTACTAAAAGAAAAAAGTTTATTATTCAAAAAAAGTATTTTTTTCAATTATTAATTGCGGGAGTTTTAATATCTGCTCATTGGGTTGCTTTTTTTTATGCGATTAAAATTTCAGGTGTTTCTTTAACTTTATCAATAATGGCCTCAGGCGCCTTTATAACATCCTTGATTGAGCCTATTGTTTTTAAAAGAAAATTCTCATTGAAAGAGTTGACATTTGGTTTAATTACACTAATTGGTTTAATTATTATTTTCAGATCAGAACTTGATCAATACATTGGAATGTCAATTGCCTTTTTAGCAACTATTCTAAGTGTAATTTTTACACTTTTAAACAGTAAACTAGTTAAAGAAAAACTTTCTCCTTTGTCAATTACTTTTTACGAACTTTTCATTGGTTGGGTTGCAATATCTGTTTATATATTATTTGATGTAGATCAAATAAGTACATTATTTGAATTTAGTCAAAATGATATAATTTTATTATTTATTTTAGGCTCTATTTGTACAGCCTATGCTCATGTAGGTTCTGTTAAAGTAATGCGAAACTTATCTCCTTTCTCCTTTATGATAATAATAAACCTTGAGCCTGTCTACGCAGTTATACTATCTTTAGTATTTTTTGGAAAAAATGAATTAATGAGTTTTGATTTTTATATTGGATTTACTTTAATTTTAACAGCAATATTTTTAGATAGTTTAGATAAACGAAAAACTAGAATAAAGAAATTAACCGAAAAGAATTTACATTTGTAAATATCACATCAATAAATATGGAATATTTAGATTTTGAGGAACCAATAAAAGACCTCCACGAGCAGATTAAAAAGTGTAAAGATATAGGTAATGAAAGTGCAGTAGATGTTAGTGATACTTGTGAGCTTTTAGAGACTAAACTTCGATCAACAAAAAAAGAAATCTACAGTAATTTATCTGCATGGCAAAGAGTTCAGTTGTCAAGACATCCCTCTAGACCCTATACATTAGATTATATTAAAGCTTTAACTAATGATACTTTTCTTGAGCTACATGGTGATCGAAATATTGGAGATGATAAAGCTATGATTGGTGGTTTAGGTAAAATAGATGACCAATCTTTTATGCTCATAGGCACCCAAAAAGGTTATAATACAAAGACGAGACAATATCGAAATTTTGGCATGGCCAATCCTGAAGGCTACAGAAAAGCATTAAGACTTATGCATTCAGCTGAAAAATTCAATATTCCTATTATATGTTTTATTGATACTCCAGGCGCTTTCCCTGGACTTGAAGCTGAAGAAAGAGGACAAGGGGAGGCGATTGCAAAAAACATTATAGGAATGATGTCTATTAAAGTTCCTATTATTGTCATTGTTATTGGTGAAGGTGCTTCTGGAGGAGCTTTGGGGATTGGAGTTGGAGATAGAGTATATATGCTTGAAAACACATGGTACTCAGTGATTTCTCCAGAGTCATGCTCGTCAATTTTATGGAGAAGTTGGGAGTATAAAGAAGCTGCAGCTGCAGCACTAAAATTAACACCTCAAGATATGCTTAAGGCTAAATTAATAGATAAAATAATAAAAGAACCTCTTGGTGGTGCACATTATGACAGACAAACTACATTTGAATCGGTAAAAAAAGAAATATGGAATACATTTCAAAAATTAAAGAAAATGGAATCTAGAATGAGGATTGATTTACGTAGAAATAAATTTTCAAACATGGGTGTTTTTGAAGACAAATAATAATCCTTGGCTTATTAACAACTTTTTTAAGTTATCAACTTCTTTTCTGTTTACATTTGAGTTTTAAAAAAAACTTGTATTTGGTTAATCAGAGTTACATTTGATTAATGGAAGAAAAAAAATCTCTATATAAAACTATTAAATCAAATACATCAATTGTAAATCTTGAACAGGCAAAATTACCTCCTCAAGCTCTTGACTTAGAAGAAGCAGTATTAGGAGCAATGCTTATAGATAAAAAAGGTGTGGATGAAGTAATAGATATTCTTCAACCAGACGCTTTTTATAAAACTGCCCATCAATATATTTTTGAAGCAATATTAATTTTATTTGAGTCAGCAGATCCTATCGATTTATTGACAGTTTCATCAGCTCTTAAGAAAGCTGGAAAACTGGAATCTATTGGAGGAGATTTTTATTTGGTTCAATTGACTCAGAAGATAGCTAGTTCAGCACATATTGAATTTCATGCAAGAATTATACTACAAAAATATATTCAAAGAAGTTTAATTAAAATATCAAGCGAAATAATAGAAAAGTCTTATAAAGATTCAACAGATGTTTTAGAATTATTAGATGAAGCAGAATCCAAGCTTTATGATGTTACACAAGGAAATATCAAAAGATCATTTTCTTCTGCTCAAAGCCTAGTTATAGAAGCAAAAAAGAAAATTGAAGACATTGCAAGTCGAGATGGCTTAAGTGGTGTTAGTAGTGGTTTTGAGGAGCTTGACAAACTGACATCAGGATGGCAACCAAGTGATTTAATTATTATTGCTGCACGACCTGGTATGGGAAAAACTGCATTAACATTATCAATGGCAAGAAATATTGCAGTGGGTAGACAGATTCCTGTTGCATTTTTTTCTTTGGAAATGTCATCAGTTCAACTCATAACCAGGTTGATATCATCTGAAACTGGTCTTTCTTCAGAAAAATTAAGAACTGGTAAATTAGCACAACATGAATGGCAACAACTAAATGTAAAGGTGAGTGATCTTGAGAAAGCACCATTATATATTGATGATTCTCCATCATTATCAATTTTTGAACTTCGAGCTAAAGCAAGAAGATTATCAAGGTTACATGGAATTAAATTACTTGTTGTTGATTATTTACAATTAATGACCGCAGCTACAAATAACAAATCTGGAAATAGGGAGCAGGAAATTTCTACAATCTCCAGAAATCTTAAAGCTCTTGCAAAAGAACTAGATATTCCAGTTATTGCTCTATCACAGCTCTCAAGAGCAGTAGAGACTCGTGGAGGGACCAAAAGACCTCAATTATCAGATTTGAGAGAATCTGGAGCAATTGAACAAGACGCAGACATTGTGTCATTTATATATCGTCCAGAATATTATGGAATTGATGAGTGGGATGACGAAGGGCGAAATTCCTCTGATGGTCAGGCAGAATTTATTGTTGCTAAGCATAGAAATGGTGGGTTGGATAATATAAGACTTAAGTTTATTCCTCATCTTGGTAAGTTTGAAAATATTTCTGATTTTGATTCATCATCTGAATTTGAATCAAAAATGAATCCTGAAAATAATACTATATCAAATAAAAACATCCCTGATGCTAAAGCTGCCTTTGGCGAGTCTTATAATAACCCAAATGAAGACGACACCCCTTTCTAAAGAACAAAATTATTTAAATGAATAAATTTTCATTTACTTCAGGACCAGCTATAGTAATAACTGCAGCTTTTATTGGCCCGGGCAGTTTAACTATTTGTGCTTTTGCTGGGGTTGAATTTGGCTATGAATTATTATGGGCTGTCTTGTTTTCTTGCTTGATTACAATTTTTTTTCAAAACACAGTTGCCACTTTAAGCTTTAAATCAGGAAAAGGTTTAGTTGAATTGTTTAACCATAAATTAAATAATTCAATATTGCGTTATTCATTTACAGCGATTGTTTTAACTGCAATTTTTTTTGGTAATGCAGCATATGAAGCTGGAAATATATCTGGAGCCTTTATGGGTTTAAAAAAAATTATTGAATTATCGTCATTTAATTCAGTAGAAATTACATCTTCTTTTTTACTTTGTTTTATTACTATTATTATAATGATTATTGTTCTTAGAGAAGATAATAAGTTAATTAAAAATATTTTAGGCGTTACTGTACTTGTAATGAGTATATCATTTTTAATAGCTTCTGTTTTAACAAAACCAAATATTTATGAGGTATTAAATGGGTTTTTTATTCCAAGATGGAGACCTGATATATGGAAAACTATTATTGCTGTTTTAGGCACCACTATAGTGCCCTACAATCTATTTTTACATGCAGCATTAGTAAAGCAAGATTTAAGTTGTTTAAGTACTTCATATTTGAAAAGAGATACATTTATAGCTGTGAGTTTTGGAGGAATAATTTCATCTTCAATCATAATAGCTGCAGCTGGAGCTAATATTAATCAAATTGGATCAATAAATGATTTAGGTGATGCTCTAAATAACTTGTATGGAGCTAACTCTCATATTTTTATTTCTATTGGGATTTTTGCGGCTGGTATAAGTTCTGCTATCACAGCTCCAATAGCAGCTGGTTATGTAGTTGAAGAGTCTTTCATAAATCATAGAAATAAAAAGATTTATAAAAAAATAGCAATAAATTTTGTTATTATTCTTGGTCTATTATTTGCAATATCTGGATATAAACCAATTGAACTGATAAGAATAGCACAAGTTGCAAATGGATTATTACTTCCAGGAGTAGCTTTGTTTATAAGTGTTTTATGCTTTCCAAAAAAAGAAGACCTTTTGATTAAAAAGATTCGATTTTTATGTCTATTTATTTTATTCATATTTTTTACTTTTCTAGCTTTTAAGGTTTTATTTTTATAGTATTTTTAAGGTAATATTGATTATTTCAAATATAAATAAGTGCAAATAAATGTTGACTTAGGTGAAGGAGGTAAGAATGATGAAGATTTCATGTCTAATATTAGCGCCTGTAGTATAGCTTGTGGAGGACATTTTGGATCTATTGAAACAATTAAAGAAACAATTGATCTAGCTTTGAGTTATGATGTTAATATAGGATCTCATCCTTCATATCCTGACAAAAAAAATTTTGGAAGAAAATCTATGAACATTAACTTAAATGATTTCCAAAAGTCAATTAATGATCAGTTATTAAACTTTAAAGATGCTCTTAGTTTTTTTCCTACTAATTGGCATCATTGTAAAGCCCATGGAGCTTTATACAATGATATAGCTGAAAACGGAAAATTAACCAAAGCATATTTAGAGGTTTTATATGAATTTCCAGAAATCAATTATTTAATACTTCCAGCCTCAAAACCAATTATAAAATCTGCAAAAAAAATGAACTTTAACGTCCTTAATGAAGTTTTTTCAGATAGAAAATATGATGAATCACTTTCTTTGGTTCCAAGAAATCAAAAAAATTCAATTATAACCTCACCTGATGAATTTAGCAGGAATTTAAAACTAATATTAGATGGCGAGATTCAAGTAACAAACGGAACTATAAAAAAAGTTTCATATGACACTATTTGTTTGCATAGCGATACATTGATGTCTAAAAATTTTATTAAATTAATGACAAATATTATAGATAAAAAATAATTAAAATGTGTTTCAAAATCAATTTTAATTCATACGGAGAAAAAGCAATTATTATTGATTTTAAAAATAATATTGATAAAAATATTTATGTTGCTTGGCAATCTGAATTATGTATTTCTCTTCAAAAGGAGTTTCATGATATATTAGAAGATGTTGTTTTTTCATTTTCAGAAATAACACTTTTTTTTAAAATCTTACCAAATAGAGTCCATGAAAAAAAAATAAGTACTTGGATTAAGAACTTTTCATTAACAAAGCAACACATAATAAGAAACTTATGGGAAATTCCTGTTTGTTTTGATGAGGTTTTCTCTGAAGACCTTTTAGTTAAAAGTGAAAACAATTCAATTACATACGAATCATACATTTCAGAATTTTTAAAATGCATATTTGAGGTTCATCATTATGGTTTTTTGCCAGGTTTTTTATACTTATCTGGACTTCCATTAAAATTACATTTACCAAGAAAGCCTACTCCTGAAAAATATGTTGCTCCTGGAACAGTGGCTGTGGGTGAGTCATATGTGGGTGTTTATCCTCAAAAAAGTCCTGGAGGATGGAATAGAATTGGAAGAACATATTGTTCTTTTTTTAATAATAAAAACAATCCCCCATGTTATACTTTGCCGGGTGATAAAATTAAATTCATTTCCATAAGTCTTGATGAATATCAAAGTCAAATTGATAAAATTCATCAAAATAATATCCCAAAATCATCCTCATTTGAAATCATTTATTAAAATAATCGATCCCGGATTTCATACTTCTATTCAAGACAATGGTCGTTATGGATACAGAAGATTGGGGTTTCCTGTTTCAGGCCCAATGGATAAATATTCTTTTACAACTGCAAATAAATTAGTTGGAAATTTCAAAGATGAAGCTGTTTTAGAAACCACTTTTAAAGGTCCCAAATTATTATTTTCAGGACCTTGTGTTGTGGCAGTAAGTGGAGCAATAATTCCCATCTTTAAGAATGATGAAAACATTGAATTAAATAAACCTTTTTTTTGTGATTTAGGAGATGTTTTAGAATTAGGGGTTGTTGAAAATGGTTTTAGAAATTATATTAGTTTTAGTGGAGGTCTTTGTCAAAATAAGATTTTTGGTAGCTATTCACAATATTACCCAATCTCAGAGAATGGAACAATCACAAAGGGACAAAACATTAAAATTAAAGGGGGAGTCACATATAAAAATAAAATTAAAGGGGGAGTCACATATAAAAATAAAATTAAAAACGAATTAAACAATTTGAGTTTTGATAGCAAATTAAAAGTATTTGAAGGTCCTTATTGGAATAATTTAGAAAATGAATTAAAAAATAAAATATTAAACACAGAATTTAAAATTGGCTCAAATGATAGAATGGCATATAGATTATCTGGAGGTGTTCTTGAAAATAAAATTTCATCATTTAGTGCTTCTGTTATGCCTGGAACAGTTCAGTTAACACCAAAAGGAGATCTAATTGTTGTAATGAGAGATGGTCAGGTTACGGGAGGATACCCAAGAATTTTACAATTGACTGAAAATTCTCAATCATTATTATCACAATTTAGAACAGGAAAGGTGATTAGTTTTGAAATTAGTGAATATGATAAGTCTCATCAATAGAGACTCTAAATCTTTTTCCATAAATGCCATCTTTTTTTCTAATTCCACAACCTATAACCATGCTTATTTCGGTCTTAGATGAAATATTTAAGTCTTTCTTAACTCTATTAGAGTCGAAACCCTCCATAGGACATGTGTCGTATCCAATTCCAGCCATGCTAACCATAAATGATTGAGCAGCTAAAGCTGCGCTTTTATGCGCAATTACTCTCACATCACCACTCCCAACCTCTTGATAAATAGGCCTATATAAACCTATCATTTTTACGTATATTTTTTTAAGGAAACCTATTATTCCAAAGAAATCTGAATATATCATTGGAACTAATTTTTCATAATATTGTAATGCTTTCTTTTTTTTAATTGGGTCTAAATTTTGAATTTTAGATAAAGAAAATTTGATATTATTTATATTTGAGTCAAGCCTTTTTCTCCATAAATCTCTTCTAACTACTACAATAACTAATTGTTCAGCTGTTTTTGCTGCAGGTTGATTAAAGCAAGATTTTGCAATTTGTTGTATTTTATTTTTAGATATCACATGATGAAATTCCCATAATTGCATATTACTGCTTGATGGAGCTAAGGTTGCTTGTATTATACACTTCTTCACCTTAACTATATCGATTGATTTTCCTGAATCGTAAACACGAACAGATCTTCTAAAATCTAGAGCCTGACTAACTGATTTTTCTTGCATAGTAATGGTATATCCTTTGTTTAAAAGGATTAATTTTGTTGCAAATATGAGAATTTTTTAAATATTTTTTAAAATTATTATTACGTTAATTAATTTGAATTACAGCTTATAATGATGTTAAAATATTGAAATTCAATATTTTAAGAATAAATCATGTGTTTTGGGTTTTGTATGTTTATAACATAATTTTAATCTAATAAGTTGTTCTAGTTAATTTTGTTTAAGAATTTTTTATGAATTTAAATAAATATAGTCACCAAGTTACTCAGGATTCAACTCAGCCTGCAGCCCAGGCCATGCTTCATGCTATTGGATTAACAGATGAAGATTTTAAAAAGCCATTAGTTGGAGTTGCAAGTACAGGATATGAAGGAAACCCATGCAATATGCATTTAAATGATTTATCTGTTCATGTTAAAAAAGGTATTGAGAATGATAAAAACATGATTGGATTAATTTTCAATACTATTGGAGTAAGTGATGGTATATCTATGGGAACTCCTGGTATGAGGTTTTCACTTCCTTCACGTGATATAATTGCAGATTCAATTGAAACTGTTGTCCAAGCTATGTCTTATGATGCTGTTGCAACAGTCGTTGGATGTGACAAAAACATGCCCGGTGCACTAATGGCTATGATAAGATTAGACCGTCCAAGTATACTTGTTTACGGTGGAACAATTTCCTCAGGATGCCACAATGGAAAAGAATTAGATGTTGTATCTGCATTTGAAGCTTGGGGTGAAAAAGTAGCTGGAATAATTAATGAAGAAGAATATAAAAATGTAATTCAAAAAGCTTGCCCTGGAGCAGGGGCTTGCGGAGGAATGTATACTGCAAACACAATGGCATCTGCGATAGAAGCTCTAGGCATGTCTTTACCTTATAACTCATCTAATCCTGCAGTAAGTGAAGATAAAATATCTGAATGTAAATTAGTTGGTAGTTCTATCTATAATCTTTTAAAGAGAGACATTAAGCCATCTGATATAATAACTAAAAAATCACTAATCAATGCATTAAGATTAATATCTGTTCTAGGAGGTTCTACAAATGCTGTTCTTCATTTCATAGCCATAGCCAAAGCAGCAAATATTGATTTAACTATAGAAGATTTTCAAAAAGTAAGTGACAATACTCCCTTTTTAGCGGATTTGAAACCAAGTGGAAAATTTTTAATGAAAGATTTACATTTAATTGGAGGTATTCCAGCCGTTTTAAAATTTATGTTAGAAAATGATATGCTTTTTGGAGAATGCTTAACAGTTACAGGAAAAACATTAGCGGAAAATTTAAAAAATGTTCCACCTCTTAAAAAAAATCAAAATATAATCCGACCATTAAGTGATCCGATAAAACCTACAGGTCATATACGTATTTTGACAGGTAATCTTGCCCCTAAGGGATCTGTAGCTAAAATTACTGGAAAAGAAGGGCTTGTTTTTAAAGGACCTGCCAATGTGTTTGATGGTGAATATGATGCAAACAAAGGGATTTCCTCTGGAATGGTAAATAAAGGAGATGTTTTAGTGATACGTTATGAGGGACCAAAAGGAGGTCCAGGCATGCCTGAAATGCTTAAACCAACTGCTGCTATAATGGGTGCAGGGCTTGGTAAAAATGTTGCACTAATTACTGATGGAAGATTTTCTGGAGGAACTCATGGTTTTGTAGTTGGACATATAGTTCCTGAGGCTCAAGAAGGAGGACCAATTGCATTTATTAAAGATGGAGATATTATTACTATTGACGCCGAATCTAACACTATAAACGTTGCTTTGACTGATAAAGAATTACACTCAAGAAAGTTAAAATGGATTAAACCAGAATATAAATTCAAAAAAGGAGTATTATTTAAGTACATTAAAAATGTTAGCGATGCTTCAAATGGCTGTGTAACCGATGAAAATTAAATCATGAAAAACAATAAACCAATAAAAATATCTGGAGCAGAAGCTGTTATTCGAAGTCTTTTAGCTGAAGGAGTAGATCTGATTTATGGTTATCCTGGCGGGGCAATAATGCCAATTTATGATGAATTATATAAATTTCAAGACAGTTTACAACATATTTTAACTCGACATGAGCAAGGAGCTGCTCATGCAGCTCAAGGATTTGCAAGAGCCTCTGGGAGAGTTGGTGTTGCTATTGCAACATCGGGCCCTGGAGCTACTAATTTAGTTACTGGAATTGCCGATGCTCAAATTGATTCAACTCCTATGGTGTGTATCACTGGTCAAGTAGCATCTCATTTATTAGGTTCTGATGCTTTTCAAGAAACTGATATAATTGGTATTTCAACACCTGTCACTAAATGGAATTATCAAATAACAAAAGCAAGTGAAATACCTTATATATTAGCAAAAGCTTTTTACATAGCTAAATCTGGTAGACCAGGGCCTGTACTTATCGACATTACTAAAGATGCTCAGTTTGAAAAAATTAATTTTAAATACGAACATTGTATCGGTATTAGAAGTTATAAGCCTGTGCCAGATTTAGATATTGATTCAATAAAGGACGCTGCTGAAATTATAAATAATGCAAAAAAACCAATGATTGTTTGGGGTCAAGGTGTTATTTTAGGTAAAGCAGAAGAATTATTCAAACAATTTATTGAAACTTCAGGAATTCCTGCTGTTTGGACTATATTAGGATTATCAGCGATACCTACTTCTCACCCTTTAAATAAAGGTATGGTAGGTATGCATGGAAATTATGGTCCAAATATCTTAACTAATGAATGTGATGTTTTAGTTGCTGTTGGTATGAGGTTTGACGACAGAGTTACAGGGGATCTTGAGAATTATGCTAAACAAGCTAAAGTGATTCATTTCGAAATTGACCCTGCTGAAATTAACAAAAATGTATATGCAGATGTTGCTGTTCTTGGAGATTGTAGAGATAGTTTGGAGAAAATTATTCCAATGATAAAAAAAGGTTCTCACGTTTCCTGGATTAATCGTTTTGATTCTTTAATGGAAATTGAAAATGAAAAAGTTATCAAAAAAGATATGTTCCCAAAAAAAGAAGGACTTACAATGGCTGAGTCAATTAAAGCTATAAATAAGTATACTAAAGGAGATGCGATAATAGTAACTGATGTCGGTCAGCATCAAATGGTAACTTGTCGGTATGCTAACTTTATTAAGTCTAAGAGTAATATTACTTCTGGAGGTTTAGGAACAATGGGGTTTGCTTTACCCGCTGCAATTGGAGCTAAAATGGGAGCTCCTAATCGACAGGTTATTGCTGTTATAGGAGATGGTGGATATCAAATGACAATACAAGAATTAGCAACTATTTTTCAAAACAAAACTGCTGTTAAAATTGTTGTTTTAAATAATGATTTTTTAGGAATGGTTCGACAGTGGCAGCAAATGTTTTTTGATAAACGATACGCTTCAACCAAAATGTTAAACCCTGATTTTGTTGCTATTGCAAAAGGATATTACCTTGACGCTGAAAGAGTTAGTAAAAGAAATGAATTAGATGCTGCTGTATCTAGAATGTTATCTTCAGATAAACCATATTTTTTAGAAATATGTGTTGAAAAAGAAGCTAACGTTTTTCCAATGATACCAACTGGTGCATCAGTATCAGACATAAGATTATCATAAAAATGAATACAAAAGAAACATATACTATATCCATATATTCGGAGAACAACATTGGTTTATTAAACCGAATTTCCGCAATATTTTTAAAACGACATATTAATATTGAAAGTTTTTCTACGTCTTTATCGGAAATAGAAAATGTTTTTAGATTTATTATTGTTGTAAACATGGATCCTGATCAAATAAAAAAAATTATTCTACAAATAGAAAAACAAGTTGATGTTATTAGAGCTTTTTATCATACTGATGATGAAACTATCTTTCAAGAATCAGCTTTATATAAGGTTAAATCAAGTTCTCTTTTCGAAGAAAGGCATATTCAAAATGTAATAAAAAAGAGTCATGCAAATATAGTCACTGTTTCTCCAGAATTTTTTGTTATTGAAAAAACAGGTTTTAGAAATGAAACAGAATCTTTAAGAAGAGATTTACTTGAGTACGGTTTACTTCAATTTGTTAGATCTGGGCGAATTTCAGTAACAAAATCAAAAATGAAAATTTCAGAAATATTAAATACTTTTAATAAAAAATAGATATGGCAAATTATTTTAATCAACTATCGTTAAGACAACAGCTTCAGCAACTTGGTAAGTGTAGACTTATGGAATCCTCAGAATTTTCAGATGGTATTTCGATTTTGAAAAATAAAAATATTGTAATTATTGGATGTGGAGCCCAAGGATTAAATCAAGGATTAAATATGAGAGATTCTGGTCTTAAAATTTCTTACGCATTAAGACAAAGTGCAATTGATGAAAAAAGAATCTCATTTCAAAACGCTTCTAATAATCGTTTTGAAGTCGGAAATTATGATAAAATGATTCCAGATGCTGATCTAGTAATTAACTTAACTCCTGATAAAAATCACACGTCTGTTGTTAACTCGGTAATGCCACTAATGAAGAATGGTTCAACTATTTCTTACTCTCATGGTTTTAATATTGTTGAAGAGGGTACAAAAATAAGAGAGGACCTTACTGTAATTATGGTTGCACCTAAATGCCCTGGTTCGGAAGTTCGTGAAGAATATAAACGCGGTTTTGGAGTTCCAACCCTAATAGCTGTTCATCCTGAAAATGATCCAAAAGAGACTGGGTTAGATCAGGCAAAAGCATATGCTGTGGCTACTGGCGGTGATAGAGCGGGTGTCTTAGAGTCCTCATTTGTAGCAGAAGTTAAGTCTGATTTAATGGGAGAACAAACAATACTTTGTGGTGTTTTACAAACAGGAAGTATTTTGTGTTTTGATAAAATGATTTCCGAAGGAATTGATCCTTCATATGGTTCAAAACTCATTCAATATGGATGGGAGATAATCACCGAGGCGCTAAAACATGGAGGAATAACTAATATGATGGATCGATTATCTAACCCAGCCAAGGTAAAAGCATTCGAGCTTTCTGAAGAATTAAAGCAGATTTTAAAGCCTTTATACAATAAACATATGGACGATATAATGTCAGGTCATTTTTCTAAAAAAATGATGGATGATTGGTCTAATGATGATGAAAATCTTTTGAAATGGAGATCTGCAACTGCTGAAACTGCTTTTGAAAAAACTGCTCCTACAACAAGAAAAATTAATAATCAAGAGTATTTTGATAATTGTGTTTTAATGGTGGCGTTTGTTCGAGCTGGTGTAGAATTAGCTTTTGACACTATGGTAGAGGCTGGTATTAAAGAAGAATCTGCTTATTATGAGTCTTTACATGAAACTCCTCTAATAGCAAATACAATAGCAAGAAAGAAATTATTTGAAATGAACAGAGTAATATCTGATACAGCTGAATATGGTTGTTATTTATTCGATCATGCCGCCAAGCCTTTACTAAAAGATTTTATGAGTAAGATTTCATCTGAAGTTATTGGCAGACCATATATTAAGAGTGAAAATGATACAGATAATCAAAAATTAATCGCAATTAATGAAATGATTCGTTTTCATCCTATAGAAATCATTGGATACGATCTTCGTGCGGCTATGACTGCTATGAAGAAAATTTAAAATTAATGAATTCATCATCTTCTTCTACGCTACTTCAAACCCAAACTAATTAGTCTCGCTTTTATATCTTAAGGAAAAAACATGAATAAGATTCTACTTGTCCTGTTATTTATTATCGTGATATCCCCCATTTCATAACAAGTCTTAAGGACACTCCAGATAATTATCGCGCTTTTACAATGGCATTATTATTACTATGGACGCAAATCAGGCTGACTATAGCGCAATACTGTTAAAAGAAGTAGGTTATTGAATTAATTGGCAGCGATGAAGAGGTTCTGGCTAAATTACCTGACTACCCATCTACTGATTTACAAGGGCAAACCATGGTGCCGGGGATACTGGATGTTCACGGACATTTTCCAGGGGAAGGGTTGAGCGCAGTTGCGGCGGATTTAAATAGCCCACCAGTGGGTAACCTCATTACCATTCATAATGTCTTAGATAGGCTTGTCGAAGAAGCTATCACGACTAAAGAAGGTGGCTGGTAATCATGCTCAAGGATTTGCCTTTGCGTATAATGAGTTGAAAAATACTGAAGACTTTGAAACTCTAGTGTCTAGAATAAAAAAGCATAGTTTTTACGGTAAGAATTTAAACAATAAAACCTGATTTATTACAAATATGTATAAAATAAATATTCTTTTATTACATTAAACTAGCATTAAATATAGCATTTGCAAGAAGTCTGTTTGTTCCATACCAAAAAGCTCTAAATTGAGTATTGTCAGTAAACATTATTATTTTTCCCTTACCAACTTTTTTTACTTTGAAAGGCACACTATTTTTTAAAATATTTAAATTATCATTTGATATATAGCCACTTAAAAGTGGCTGATCAGAATACTGTATAGGATTGTTAAATTTGTCTTTTTCTGGAGACATAAAAATTGTTGAATTTCTAAAATGAGGTAGATTCGAATTAGAAATTCCAAAGTTAATAGGATGACTTCTGTCTAAAATTGTATTAAATATAGAGCCGCTTATTAATTGGGCTCCGAAGTAGCTTCTTTTTTGATCAAAATTAACATTAGAAGGTTTTAACTCATTTTTAATAAAATCAACTTTAATAATTTCATTTTTATTAAGCCAATGTATTGATGACCTATAAGCAATCAAGTTTCCACCATTATTTATATAATTTTTAATTTGATTAGTATCTATTTTATTTCCTGAATAATTTGGAAGTATAACATGTGAATATTTTGATAGAACAGATCTTTTTAAATTATTTATATCAATTTTTGTAACGGGAATATTATATTTAGTATCTAACAGATGCCATATTTCCCCAGCATCATAACTTCTAATCCCATCACCAACAATTAAAGCAATTTTTGGTTGTTTAATTGTTATGAAATTTCGTGACCCTAGATCTATTCCTTCAGTTAGTCCAGTTGAAACCCCTCTAACCTCTATTGAGCTTTCAGAAGCAATTTTCTTTATTTCTTGATAGATTTCACTACTGTTTAATTTTTGATTCTCTACAGGTATTAAATATGTTCCATAATCATATTTAGTTTCATTAAGCTTAAATGGCTTTAGACCTATTTTGACTCGAATACCTTTTTTAATTAAAGAATATATTGCCTTAGGTGCATAATAGCTATTTCCTTCAAATAGATATGCATATGAAGATTTTTTATCAACACTTCCATTTGGGAAAATCAAATTTTCAACTTCACTGTCTATAATTTCTTCAGATTTATCAAAATGATAATTTACGTTAAATGCTAAAGGAAATGTCCATGCAGAAATATCATAAAATAAGCTGTCAGTGAATTTTGTTTGAGTATCAAACATTGCATAAATTAATTTATATTTCTTTTGATTTAATGGAATTACAAAGCTGTTTTCCTTTGAATATTTTTTTCCATTTCGATATAGTGTTTTTTTAAGTCGATGGACTTTTATATCATGTAAATCTAACACTTCAGCAAGATGATAAGTAGTTGCAGGATCTTTTGGGGCTTCAAAAACTATTGCTTTTGATTTATCCTTTTCTCCCAAAACTCGAGCATCATTATAAAACTTCCTGTAGTAGTTTAAAATTTCAACTCGCATTTCATTAGCGGCTTTCAGTGTTGAAAAGGCTGCAGTAAGCTGATTTCTTATTGTAAATGGAAATGTTAGTATACCATTTTCACTTTCTTGAATATGTCCTCTTGAACTCGCTTGTTCAAATAAGATACCTATACTTCCATTTACATCAGGATATGTAGATCCTTTTCCGTAATAAAAATCATCATAATCTTCTTCTGTATAATATAGTGAGCCAATTTTATTTAATGCATCAGCATGAAAATTCCCAATTTTTTTTGTCAATTTTTGATTCATTAATGGAGTTAATGGATGAACTCTTGAATCTATTCCTGGTTGAAAAAAGAAACTTGAGTTAGTTCCCATTTCATGATGATCAGTGAGTATATTTGGTATCCAGTCAGTAAAAGTTTTTATTCTAGCTCTAGATTCAGGTAGTTGCACTGGTAGCCAATCTCTGTTTAAATCAAACCAGTAATGATTTGTTCTTCCCCTAGGCCAATTTTCATTATACTCACGATCTTGACTGTCAGGATTCAACAGCATATTTCTATTACTATTAGCCCACTGTGAAAACCTTTGAAGTCCATCTGGATTAAAGCTTGGATCAAATAAAATAATTGTATTTTTTAACATTTCTTTTGTTTCAATGGATTCACTGGCTGCTAAATGATAAGCAGCTAGAATTCCAGCATTAGCTCCACTTGGCTCATTACCATGAATAGAAAAACCTTGGTATACAATAATAGGCAGTTTGCTGACATCAAATTTATCACTACCTGATTCAGTTAGATCTATATGAGACTTTTTAATTGATTCAATATTATTGTGGTTGTCTGGATCAGTTATAGTTAATAACAATATTGGCCTTCCTTCATATGTAGACCCTCTGTTTTCTATAGAAATACGGTTTGATACAGCGGCTAACTTGTACATGTATTGTGCTAGTTTATCATGGCTAACATGCCATTCACCAACTTCATGACCTAACACACTTTGAGGCGTTGGAATCATTGGGTTGTATTCATTACTAGGATTTAAGAAATAATCTTGCTTAACTTGAGCCGATAGTTGTAAACTGATAAAAAATAAAAGTATTTTTATAGAATTTTTCATTTTTTATTATAAATATAAAAAAAAATGCCTCTAACATAATAGAGGCAATAATTTTTTTATAAAAATTTGAAGATCATACTTCATCAAAATCAACATCTGAAAATTCAGATGTTTCTTCATTAGCTTCATTTGATTTGTGTTTTGGAGAATAATTTTTTTGATGTCTATCACTTATGACTTCTGAGCCTTTTTCAGAAATTATAAATTCAGTCATCTCTTTAAAATTTTCTTTAAATTCAGTAAAATCCTCTTTGTACAAGTAAATCTTATGTTTTTTAAAATGAAAAGTTCCATCATCATTTGTAAACTTTTTACTTTCAGTTATTGTTAAGTAATAATCTCCAGCCTTTGTTTCTCTTACATCAAAAAAATAGGTTCTTCTACCTGCTCTTTGGACTTTAGAAAAGATTTCCTTGTGTTCTCCTTCTACAAACATCTTTATGATTTAGAATTGTTAATCAAAAATGCAATAAATTATTAAACATAGCAAATTATTTATTTTGCTCAGATTGTTGTTTATTATATAGCCTGCTGTAATAGCTTTCATTTTCCATCAATTCATTATGTCCTCCTTGTTCAATTACATTTCCATTTTTAAAAACTATAATACTATCAGCAGATTTCATTGATGAAATCCTGTGACTGACAATTAAAGTAGTTTTCTTTTCACTATACTTATATAAGCTTTTCAGAATTATCTCTTCAGTATCTGTGTCTACAGCAGATAGACAGTCATCAAGTAGAATTATATTTGGGTTTTTAATAAGTGCTCTTGCAATCGATATTCTTTGAACCTGACCACCAGATAGAGTTACTCCTCTTTCCCCCAAGATTGTTTGATATCCATTTTTTAATTTTTTAATCTCCTTGTCAATAGAAGCATTATTTGCAGCATTTTCTATTTCTTTATTTGTTGCATTATTTTTCCCAAATTTAATATTATTACTTATTGATTCAGAAAACAGAAATGGGTTTTGTGGAACATATCCAATACTTTTTCTCAATTCATTTAAATTAAACAATTTTAAGTTTTGTCCATCAATTAGAACTTCGCCTTCATTTGGATCATACAATCTTGTGATCAATTCTAGTAATGATGTTTTTCCTGCTCCAACTTTTCCAAGAACACCAATAGTTTCTCCGGCTTTAATTTTGAACGATACATTATTTAATGCTTTGATTTTAGTTTCTGGATAAGTAAGAGATACATTTCTAAATTCAATTTCACCATTTTTTACATTTGCACTACCATTACCATCCTTAATACTGGGACTTTCTTTTAAAAAATCATTTATCCTTTTTTGAGATGCTTCAGCTTGCTGAATTATGGATGTTAACCATCCAACTACTGTAACCGGCCAAGTTAACATGTTAACATAGATTATGAACTCTGCTAGAACTCCTATTTCAATTTTTCCATTAATGTATTGAGATCCACCAATTAGAATAACAATCAGATTTGACACACCAATTAAAAGCAACATTAAAGGAAAAAACCATGCTTGTAAAGTCACAAGACTCATGTTTTTTTCTTTTGTAATATTTGATAGATCATTAAAATTTGATAGTATTGTAGACGATAAGTTATATGATTTAATAACATTAATGCCTGTAAAGATTTCTTGAGTAAAAGATGATAATTTTGATAACATTTCTTGTACAATAGTACTCCTGGAATGTATAGCTTTATTTAGTTTGTAAATCAAAAATGATAGAACAGGAAGTGGCAATAATGTATAAAATGTTAACTTAGGTGCAACTGACAGCATATATGAGATAAGAATGAAGAAAAGTGCAATAGTATTTATGCTATACATAATTGCTGGTCCAAAATACATTCTTACTTTTCCAA
This sequence comes from Candidatus Marivariicella framensis, assembly GCF_982709265.1. Lineage (NCBI taxonomy): Bacteria > Pseudomonadati > Bacteroidota > Flavobacteriia > Flavobacteriales > Flavobacteriaceae > Candidatus Marivariicella > Candidatus Marivariicella framensis. The sequence continues at coordinate 25,779 of NZ_CEXPNT010000001.1, forward strand.
CATCTTCACTAATCCTATTCATTAAATCTCCTGTTCTGTTATTTTTATAAAAACTTTGAGTTAGATTTTGATATTGAGTAAAAACTTCATTTTTGAGATCAAATTCTATATATCTTGAAACGTTAATTATGGCTTGTCTCATTAAAAACGTAAAAAAGCCAGAAATCAAAGCCGTTCCAATTATTATAGATATGTTAATTAACAATGTCTTTTGTAATGTTACTATATCTGTTCTAGAATTATTTTTAATAAAATGTTCCACAGCTGTGAGTGAGTTGCCAATTAATCTTGGAGCGACTAAAGAGAAAACTCTTGCAATTATGGTAATAAAAAAACCAAAAAGTAATTTTTTCTTATATTTTAAGAGATACTTGTTTAGGTGTTTTAACTCTTTCATTTATTTAATTAATATGAATACGTCAAAGTTAATCAAATCCCTATGTTCAAAATGTGATTTTATATTTTTCATCCCTTTAATTTTGTTATTTTAAAATTTAAAGGATAAAACTTTATTTATTAGTCTTTTTGATTAAATTTGCAAACTCTTAATTGATAAGGGGTTTTGAGAGAAACAAAAATATAAACCACTACTGATGTTTTCAAATTAATAGAATCCCAAGACACAGTATACAAAGACTAAGTATTATGGCTAAAAAAGCTACTCCAAAAAAAGATCAAGAAATCAATAAAGTTGATGATTTAATAACTACTGAATCAAAGACACCTACAAACTCAGAAGAAGATTTTCTTTCTAACTTTAACTGGCATAATTACCAGGAAGGAATTGATGTTATTGAGGAGAAACAATTAAAAGAATTCGAATCTTTAGTTATAGAAAATTTTGTAGATACTGCAGATGAAGATGTTATTGATGGTGAAGTTGTGTATATGACAGACAGAGAAGCTATTATTGATATAAATGCTAAATCTGAAGGCGTTATATCTCTAAATGAATTTAGGTATAATCCTGGTTTAAAAGTTGGAGACAAGGTTGAGGTAATTGTTGATGTTAGAGAAGATAGAACTGGGCAGTTAATATTGTCTCACCGTAAAGCTAGAGTTATAAAAGCTTGGGAAAGAGTCAATAATGCTCATGACACAGGAGAGGTTGTTAATGGGTTTGTTAAATGCAGAACTAAAGGTGGAATGATAGTTGACGTTTTTGGAATTGAAGCTTTTTTACCAGGATCTCAAATTGATGTTAAACCAATTCGTGATTATGATCAATACGTAGATAAAACCATGGAATTTAAGGTTGTTAAAATTAATCATGAGTTTAAAAATATAGTTGTATCTCACAAGGCGCTTATTGAATCTGATATTGAAGAACAGAAAAAAGAAATTATTGGTCAATTAGAAAAAGGTCAAGTACTTGAAGGTTCAGTAAAAAACATTACTTCTTATGGGGTTTTCATAGATTTAGGAGGAGTTGATGGACTAATTCATATAACTGATTTGTCGTGGAGTAGAATTAATCATCCAAGTGAAATTCTAGAGCTTGATCAAAAACTTAATGTTGTTATTCTTGATTTTGATGATAATAAATCTAGAATTCAATTAGGATTAAAACAACTAAGCACTCATCCATGGGATAATTTAAGTGATTCTGTGAAAGAAGGTGAAAAAATTAAAGGAAAAGTGGTAGTTATTGCAGATTATGGTGCTTTTATTGAAATTGAAGAAGGCGTGGAAGGACTTGTCCATGTTTCAGAAATGTCATGGTCAACTCATCTAAGATCAGCCCAAGATTTTGTTAAAGTTGGTGATGAAGTTGAAGCTGTTATATTGACTCTTGATAGAGATTCAAGAAAAATGTCTCTAGGTGTCAAACAATTGAGTCAAGATCCATGGACTGATATAACAGAAAAATATCCACTCAAATCAAAACATAAAGGTATAGTTCGAAACTTTACCAATTTTGGAGTATTTATCGAATTGGAGGAAGGTATAGATGGCTTAGTTTATATTTCGGATCTTTCATGGACAAAGAAAATAAAACATCCTTCAGAAATATTAGCTCTTGGTGATTCAATAGATGTAGTTGTTCTTGAATTAGATGTTGAAGGTCGTAAATTAAGTCTTGGTCATAAACAAACTAAAGATAATCCTTGGGAAGTATATGAAAAAGAATTTGCTTTGGATACTATTCATACTGCATCTCTTTCAGAAATTGTCGATAAGGGTGCTACAGTGTCCTTTAATGAAGATATAGTTGCTTTTGTTCCATCTCGTTATTTAGAAAAAGAGGATGGATCAAAATTAGAAAAAGGAGAAGAAGCTAGTTTTAAAGTTATTGAATTTAATAAGGAGTTTAAAAGAGTTGTAGCTTCTCATACTTCTGTTTTTAAAGAACAAGAGCGGAAAAATCTTAAGAAAGCAACAAAACACATTAAAGCAACTAATAATGAAAAAACCACTTTAGGAGATCTAGATGCTTTAGTAGATCTTAAACAGAAAATGGATGATAAATAGCAAAATAAATTTATTTATATATTATTTAAAACCACTTCAATTGAAGTGGTTTTTTTTTACATTCATTATTTTGGTATTTTTGTAATTATAAATAAACAGATGTTAAATAGAGTTCTACTTAATAATTTAAAAATTAATGTTTTATTAAACAGATTAACATGCCAATTACTTGAATTTCATGGAGATTTCTCTAATTCTGTTTTAATAGGACTTCAGCCTAGAGGAATTTATTTACTTGAACGAATAGTTGATTTGCTTAAAAATGAATATGGAATCAAAGATGTTAAAGTAGGGAAGTTGGATACTACATTTTACAGAGATGATTTTAGAAGATCTGAAAAAATTCATTTTGCTAAAGCAACTGAGCTTAATTTTGAAGTGGAAGGAAGAAAAATTGTTTTAATTGATGACGTTTTATATACAGGGAGAAGTATTAGAGCAGCTCTTACTGCAATTGATTATTATGGACGCCCATCTATTATTGAATTACTAGTTTTAATTGATCGAAGATTTTCAAGACACCTTCCTATTCAACCAGATTATCTTGGTGTTCAAATTGACGCTATTGAAGGTGACAAAGTTAGAGTGGAATGGAGAAAGTCGGATCGTGAAAATGATTGCGTTTATATTGAAAAAGAAAGCTAATGGAAGAACTTAGTGTTAACCACCTTCTTGGAATCAAAAATTTAACTAATCAAGATTTTGATTTAATTTTTAATACTACTAAACAATTTAAAGAAGTGATTAATCGTCCAATAAAAAAGGTCCCTAGCTTAAGAGATTTAACGATTGCAAATTTATTTTTTGAAAATAGTACTAGAACAAAATTATCTTTTGAATTAGCTGAAAAAAGATTAAGTGCTGATGTTATTAATTTTTCAGCGTCTCAATCATCAATAAAAAAAGGTGAAACTCTTGTAGATACTGTAAATAACATATTAGCAATGAAAGTTGACATGATAGTCATTAGACACCCTCATCCAGGTTCTGCAAAGTTTTTATCACAAAATGTAAATTCTCAAATAATTAATGCTGGTGATGGTACTCATGAACACCCTACGCAAGCCCTATTAGATTGTTTTTCATTAAAAGAAAGATTGGGAGATTTAAAAGGCAAACACATAGCGATAATAGGAGACATAATTCATAGTCGTGTTGCAATATCAAATATTTTTGCTTTAAAGAAGCTAGGCGCAGAGGTTATGATCTGTGGTCCTAAATCACTGCTTCCAAAGTATGCTAAATCGATGGGAGTTCATGTTGAAACAGATTTGATTAAAACTCTTAAATGGTGTGATGCTGCAAATATGTTAAGAGTTCAAAATGAAAGAATGAATTTAAATTACTTTCCATCAACAAGAGAATATTCAAAGCTTTATGGTCTTACAGTTGAAAAGCTAGAGTTAATTAGAAAACCAATAACAATCTTACACCCTGGTCCAATAAATAGAGGTGTTGAAATTACATCAGAAGTTGCAGATTCAGAAAATGCAATTATTTTAGATCAAGTAGAGAATGGTGTTGCAATAAGAATGGCTGTTATTTACTTATTAGCTTCAAAAATTAAAAGTATTAATTATAAAAAATGATTTTTGGGCAACATAATAACATATTAAAATTAAAACCTAATAATGAAAATTTTATTAAATCATTTAATCTAGATTTATTTAATATAAAATATAATAATCATGATGTCATTTTGATAATTGATTTTATAATTGATTCTAGTTTAATTGATATTTTAAATAAATGGATGATAGAACTTGAAAGAACAAATAATTCCGTGTTAATAGTTGTTGATTTGGCAGATGAGTCTTTATTAAAAAATGAATCTATTATTATTGTTCCATCTATCAAAGAAGCAATTGATTATATTGAATTAGAAAGAATAAATAGGGACCTCGGTCTATAGCGTATGAACATCAAAATTCTAGGTTGTCATTCAGCTACTCCAAGGAGTAATTTTCATACTACATCACAGTTAGTTGAGTTGAAAAATCATTTATTTTTAATTGATTGTGGAGAAGGAACCCAGGTTCGACTTAGAGAAGAAAAAGTTAAGTTCTCCAGAATAAAAAATATTTTCATTTCGCATCTACATGGTGATCATTTTTATGGACTAATAGGTTTGATTAACACATTTAAACTTTTAGGTAGAAATGTAGATTTAAATATTTATGGACCAAAGGGGATAAAAGAAGTAATTATGCTTCAAATAAAGTTGTCAAATTCCTGGACAAATTTTAAACTTTTTTTTCATGAATTAAATAGCTCTAAACCAGAACTAATATTTGAAGATTCCGTAGTTAGAGTAAATACTATACCCTTAAATCACAGGGTTTATACTAATGGTTTTCATTTTCAGGAAAAGGAAGGATTTAGAAAAATTAATTTTGACAAAGTCAAAAAATTAAAAATCCCAATTTGTGATTATGAAAATTTAAAAAACGGAAAAGATTTTATTAATGAAGAAAATAAAAAAATTAAAAATATTGATTTAACACTTCCTCCAGACAAGTCGCTAAGTTATGCTTTTTGCAGTGATACAGCATTTTATCCCCAGATTGTAAATCAAATAAAAAATGTTGACCTATTGTATCATGAATCGACATTTCTAAATGAACATAAAGAGTTAGCTTCAAAAACCTTACACAGTACAGCAGAACAGGCAGCTAAAATAGCTTCATTAGCAAATGTAGGCCAATTAATGCTTGGACATTTCTCTACGAGATATAAAAATAAACTTCTTTTTATAGAAGAGGCAAAGAGCCGATTTGAGAATGTTGTTTTAGCTAAAGAAGGAGAAACATACAAAATATGATTACTTGTTTTTAATAACTTGCAATAATGAAAAAAGATTTAGGACATTTAAGAAAAGTATATGAAAAGGGATCCTTAGAAATATCATCTGTGGGTACAGATCCTTTATTGTTTTTTAAAAAATGGTTTGATCAGGCACAATCTTATAAAATTATTGATGAGCCAAATGCTTTTAGTCTTTCAACTATTAGTAAAGACGGTTTCCCAAAGTCAAGAATTGTTTTGTTAAAATCTTTTGATTCAGAAGGCTTTATATTTTACACAAACTATAATAGTGAAAAAGGAAAAGATATTTTAAGCAACCCTAAAGTTGGTGTTTCTTTTTTTTGGCCCTCTTTAGAAAGACAGATTATTATCAAGGGGAGTGCCTCTAAATTAAATGATGATATTTCTGATAAATATTTTGACTCTAGACCAATAGGAAGTAGACTTGGAGCAATAGCATCCAATCAGAGTCAAGTAATTGTAAATAGAAATATTCTTGAACAAAAACTTGATGATTTAAAAAAGATTTATAAAGTAAACCCTCCCAAAAGACCAAAAAGTTGGGGAGGTTTTAAAATATTTCCAATTTCGTTTGAATTTTGGCAGGGAAGACCCAATAGGTTACATGATAGAATTATTTTTAATAAACTGGATAAAAAATGGTCTATTAATAGATTATCACCTTAAAATGAAAACTCTTGTATTATTACGTCACGCTAAATCATCATGGGATTATCCATTAGATGATTTAGACCGCCCTCTAAAGGTGAAAGGAATTAATAGAATTACTAAGGTTTCAATGGAGGATAAAATTATATTTAATAAATCAAATATAATACTGACTAGTCCTGCAAATAGAGCAATACACACAGCTATTATATTGGCAAGACATGCCGATTTAGAATTCAATAAAATCTCAATCAAGGAATCTTTATACACTTTTTCTTCAAAATCAGTTGAAATCGTTATGAGATCTATGTCGGATAAGTTTGATTATGTTATTTTTGTTGGACATAACCCTGCTTTCACTGAAATAATAAATAAAATAACAAGTAAAAAGATTGATAATTTGCCTACTGCATCTTGGGCAAAAATTATTTTTAAGGAAAATAAATGGTCTGAAGTTTCAAATTGTCAAGTAAGTTTTAGTAAGTCAGTAAAAATAATTTAAATGAACAGCTCTAAAAGATTTGTAAATCGAGAACACAGTTGGCTAGACTTTAATGAGAGAGTACTCCAAGAGGCTGATGATGTGAGTGTTCCAATTATTGAGAGGCTAAGATTCTTAGGTATCTTTTCAAACAATCTAGATGAGTTTTTTCAAGTTAGATACGCAACAGTTAAAAGAATTGCCCAATCGGTTAAGAGTGGGAAAAAAGTTTTAGGTGGAACTAATGCAATTGAACTACTAGAGGAGATTACTAATCGTGTTATTAACCTTCAATTTAAGAGTAATAAGATTTTAAGTTTAATTGAGAAATCTTTAAAAAAAGAACAAATTCATTTTTTAAATGAAAAAGAAGTTCTTCCTGAGCAAGAAGTGTTTTTAAGAGAATATTTTTTAAGCAAAATTAGTCCTGCACTAGTTACAGTTATTCTTAACGAAAATAGAGAGCAAGATTTTACTGATAACACAGCTTTTTTAGTAATTAAAATGGAATTTGATAATTTAAAAAAAAGTAATAATAAAAAATACGCTATAATTGAAATTTTAAATGATTTAGATAGATTTATTGTTCTTCCTAAAACTAGTAATATTCAATATATAATGTTGATTGACGACTTGATCAGGTATCATTTTGATAAAATATTTAGTTTTTTTAATTATAATTCAATTGAAGGACACATGATTAAGATAACTCGTGACTCTGAATTAGACCTTGAGGGTGATGCATCAAAAAGTTATATAGAAAAAATTACTGAAAGTATCAAAGACAGAATGTTTAGTGAGCCAGTCAGGATGGTTTATGATAGTAATATTTCTAAGGACACGTTATCATTTATAATGAATAAACTAACGTTAAATCCAGATGGAAGTATCATTCCTGGAGGGAGATATCATCATAGAAGAGATTACATGAAATTTCCTAGTCTTGGTCGTATAGATTTATTATACCCAAAACAAGAGCCTCTACCTTTGCCTGGATTGTCATTAAGTTCTAACATTTTAGAGGCAATTTCCAAAAAGGATTATATGATTTTTACACCGTATCATTCTTTTTCATATTTAATTAAATTTTTAAGAGAAGCTGCTTTAGACCCTAAGGTTAAAAGAATTAAAATAACAATATACAGGCTTTCAAAATTTTCTCAAGTTATTAGTTCACTTATTAATGCTGCTAAAAATGGAAAAAAAGTTCTTGTTCAAATTGAACTTCAGGCTAGATTTGATGAGAAAAATAATATTGAATCTGCAACTCGTTTGGAAGCATCTGGTGTTCAAGTAACATTTGGAATTCCTGGACTTAAAGTCCATTCAAAAATATGTGTAATTGAAAGAGAGGAAGGTGAAAAAATTAAAAGATATGGTTTCATTAGTACAGGTAATTTTAATGAGATAACTGCAAAAATTTATACTGATTATACTTTGTTTACATCTGATCAAAAAATTCTTAAAGAAATAAATAAAGTATTTAATTTTATTGAGGTTAGTTATAAATTGAAAACATTTAAACATTTAATTGTATCACCCCACAACACTTTTAATTCAATCAATAGGTTAATAGACAATGAAATTTTACAACATAATCAAGGAAAAAAATCGGGAATAAAATTAAAAATCAATAATATTACTGATTATAGAATGATTGACAAACTATATCATGCTAGTCAACAAGGGGTTATGATCCAAATGATTGTTCGAGGAGTTTGCTGTCTGATACCGGGAGTTAAAGGTTTAAGTGAAAACATAGAAGTTATAAGTATTATTGATAGGTTTTTAGAACATCCCAGAGTAATGATATTTGAAAATGACACAAACCCTAACGTATATATATCATCAGCAGACTTAATGACTCGTAATATGTCTGAAAGAGTTGAAGTTGGATGTCCGATTTACGATTTAGACATCAAAAAACAGATTATTGACACTTTTACTATTGCTTGGAGTGATAACGTAAAAGCAAGATTTATCAATAAGGAAATAAAACAAAATACTATTAAAAAACGAGATGATTCAAGTGTTCGTTCTCAGCGGGAAACTTATAACTATTTTAAATTATTATTAGTAGATAATGAAAATTGAAAAGTATGCAGCAATTGATATTGGGTCTAATGCAATCAGAATGCTTATATCTAATGTTATTAAAGGTAATAATGATAATGTTTTTTTTTCAAAAAACTCTTTGGTTAGAGTTCCGATTAGATTAGGAGAAGACACTTTCACTTCAGGAAACATTTCTAATCAAAACATCAAAAGAGTGTTAAAAGCAATTAAAGCTATTATGTTGCTAATTAAGATTCATGAAGTTGTTGATTTCAATGTCTATGCCACTTCTGCTCTTAGAGAAGCAAAAAATAAATCATCTGTAGTTAGGCTAATTAAAGATAAGACGGGTGTTGAAATAGAAATAATTGATGGTGAAAAGGAAGCAAAACTAATTTCATCATCTAATTTATTAAAAGAAATCAACAAACAATCTGATTTTTTGTTTGTTGATGTGGGTGGAGGAAGCACAGAGTTTTCAATTATCCATAACGGTAAAAAAGTTATTGAAAAATCCTTTAAGATAGGTACAGTTAGAATTCTAAAAAACATGATCTCTGATTTGTTATGGAATGAAATGCAGAATTGGATAGTTGATAATACAAAAAAATTTAAAAAATTGATTATTCTTGGAACAGGAGGCAGTATAAATAAAATTCATAAAATGACTCAAGAAAAAGAAGATAAGCCAGTAAGCTTGAAAACTTTAAAACTCCTGAATGAAACATTATCATTACTGACGTATAATGAAAGGATTATTAAATATCAATTAAACCCTGATATAGCAGATGTAATTTTACCCGCATCTCAGATATATATAAGAATTATGGAATGGAGTAAAGCTTCTAAAATTTTTGTTTCAAAAATTGGACTGTCAGATGGAATGATTGAAGAGCTTTATAGATCAAAAAATAATTTAAACATCTAAGTCAAAAGTTTTTCTTAAAATATTAATAGCAGGGTTAATTAATTTCATTTTCTCATACTTTTCTTCCGCTGTGTAAATAAAAGTTTTGTCATTACTTATATTAATATTAATATTAAAATCTATTTTATGATTATTTAATTTATTTCTTAAATAAGGCAACATAGAATCTAATTCTTTGTTTAATTCAACTTTATTAATAGAGTTAGCCACACTAAATTCAATATTAAATTCATTATTTATTTTTGGAGAATCCATTTTTAAAATAGCTAACATATTTTGATTACCCTTAGACTCTATTTTTTCCAGATAATCTCCCCAATGAATCATTAAATCCTCAATTCTAAATGAATCTTGTGAAAGATTTTTATTACTGTTATCTTTATTTTTTCGGGCAACCTCTTTTTTCAGCTTTATACTTTTTAAAGAAAACCCTGAAACTCCATTAGTGTTGAATTTATCAAAATTATTTGACTTTACAACTTCATCTTCTTCTTTACTTAAAAGAGGTTTTGATTTAAACTCAATTGATTTTTTATCCTGTTTAATTTTTTCAATTTTATTTTTTTTAAAATACTTACTTGAAATTATTAATTTTTTTTTTCTCCATTAAAATGGAGTGAGGCAAGCTGCATTAAACAAAGCTCAGAGTTCAGCCTCTTATTTATTGAAAATCTATGATTAGATTGGGCCTCTTTTATTATAGAAAGTGCATCTAATAGCCATTTAAAATCAAAAGTTTTAGATTGATCAAGATATTTGTTTCGAGTTTTTTCCCCAACCTCTAATAATTCAATTGTTAAAGAATCCTTACATAAAATAAGTGTTCGAATATGATTAGCTAAACCATTTATAAAATGCAAAGACTCATAACCCTTATTAATAATATTATTGAATTCTAAAAGTATTTCTGGAATTTTATTTTCTTTTATTAAATTAGAAACAGAAAAGAATGTTTCATAATCCAAAACATTAAGATTTTTAGACACTTCAGCCGTTGTAAGATTTCCAGATGTAAAACTTACCATTCTATCAAAAATTGACAAGGCATCCCTCATAGCGCCATCAGCCTTTTGTGCAATTAAAATTAATGCGTCATCATCAAATTTTAATTTTTTCAAATTACAAATCTCAACTAAAAAAAGTTTTATTTCTTTAACTGTAATACGTTTAAAGTCATAAATCTGACACCTTGAAAGAATGGTTGGAATGATTTTATTTTTTTCAGTAGTAGCTAAAATAAATATTGCATGTTTAGGAGGTTCTTCAAGCGTCTTTAAAAAGGCATTAAATGCTGATAAAGATAACATATGAACCTCATCAATTATATATACCTTAAAGTTTCCAATTTGAGGGGGAATTCGTATTTGATCATTCAGTTTTCTTATATCATCAACAGAATTATTTGATGCAGCATCTAATTCAAAAATATTAAAAGCAAAGTCGTTGTCTGAAGAATTATTTTCTTTATCATTAATTGCTTTAGCAAGAATCCTGGCACAAGATGTTTTACCAACACCCCTTGGTCCACAAAACAATAAAGCTTGTGCAAGTTGGTTAGTTTCTATAGCATTTTTTAATGTTGAGGTGATTTGATCTTGTCCAATTACTTGGTCAAAATTTTGTGGACGATATTTTAATGCTGAAACAGTAAATGACTCCATAATTGTAAATAATCTCTTTCAAAGATAGAAATTGCCTTAATCTTCATTTTATTTTTAAATATTAATTATCAACAATGTGTACATTTGTATAAAGCAGGCTATCTTATCGCTGTATTAAATACAATAGAGAGGAAAGTCCGGACACCATAGAGCGGTATAGCGGGTAATTCCCGTCCTTTTACTTTATGTAAAAGCGGACCAGTGCAACAGAAAGCAAGTACAGTTAGGCTGTAGTGAAATCGGTAAACTCTATACGGTGAAACGCCAAGTATATCTGCAATCAAGAGTTGCTCGCTCAATGTAGAAGGGTAGGCGGCTTGAACTAAACAGTAATGTTTAGTCTAGATAAATGATAAGACGCGACAGAATCCGGCTTATCGGCCTGCTTTATTTTTTAAAAAATGAAAAAGAATTATTTCCATATTTTCTAGTTTCTTTAAAACCTAATATTTTATTTAATTTAACTTTAGAGAAGTGTTCAACTATAATTAAACCATCATCTATCCAGTTTTTTGATATTAGTATTAATATTATTTTTTCATATTCTTTTATATCAAAAATGTATGGAGGATCTAAAAAAACAATACTAAAGTTTCTTGAATTAAAATTTAAAAAATCTAGGACTTTCTTTTTGACGGATAGTATGTTTAAATCAAGATCATTAGAAACTTGATTAATGAAATTAATACATTTTTCATTTTGATCTACTGATGTTATTGTTTTAACTCCTCTTGATGCAAATTCAAAACTAACACTTCCAGTTCCAGAAAAAAGATCAAGTACACTAATGTCTTCCCATCTATACAAATTATTTAAAATATTAAAAAGCGCCTCTTTTGACCTGTCTGTTGTAGGTCTTACGGATAAATTTTTAGGAGGGTTTATTATCCTTCCTTTATGAATTCCTGAAATAATTCGCATGAAGATCTATTAAAAATGGAGTAGAGCTAGTATGATTTTCACTATTAGCTAAAACAAATTCGATTTTGTCATGAAAAAGCATAGCGCCTTTATAATATTCCTCATAAAACAAATAGTTACCAAGAAAACAAATGAAAAATTCGTTTTCTTTTAACTCATTTTTTTCAATTATGAAGTATAAGAAGTATAAAAAACTCTCAGGACCTTTAATAGGAAATCTGTTAACTAATTGAAGTTGCTCACCAAAAAACAAAAAAACATCAAAGGCATCATTTTGAATATTAACGTATAATTTTTTTTCGCTATTATTTTTATTTTTTAATACTAAATAGTCATAAATCAATGTTTGATAATGAATTAAACTTGAATTAATTAAATAAACTTCCTTTAAAGATTGAATCGAGCTTGATACTTTATAAATTATTGAATTAATATAGTTTGCTGATACATCTGTTTTAAGGGTGTCTGACTCATCTATTTCATCAAACTTTTCATAATATTCATTAATCAGTTTTTGATCGAATATAGCTTTCGGAAAAAACAAACCCGGATTATTGGCAACAATTAGTTGTGTGCTATTGTCTATAGAGTTTTTATTAATCCAATTCTTAAAAGAATTTCCTTTAGATAATTCAACATCATCAATTTTTATAAAAGAGTAGGTTTTTAAATTACAATACGTAAAACCATCCTCACCAATAATAATTGAGGGTTTTTTTAATGAATTTATTTCAGTTTTTGGAAGCATCAAAAATTGTAGGCCAGTTACCGTTAATGCTAACATTTATCATTGAACCTAAAATAATATCAGGACCATTTACTCCGTCGACTGAAATTGTTTCATTTTCCTGTTTGAGAAGGTCTTTATTTTGATCATAAAGAATAATAGTCTTAGACACTTTGACTTCAAATACATCAACATAATATGAGATAGTACCTCCACTATTTTTTTCAATTTTATCAGCATCTATTGAAAATTGAGCCTCAACTCCATCAATTGGAATTTTGGCCATATTAACATAATCATTATTATATTTAAAAAGAGAATCTTTTACATTTACAGTCCCCAGAGTATCAATTACTACAACTTCCTTAAGCATATCTATCCTATATGTTCTGTCATATTGTAAATATGATGAATCTCTCTTTTCAATTAAAGTAAAAAATCCTTCATCAATGAATTTTATTAGAGTGTCAAAACTTTTTGAATATTTTCCATTGACATCTTTGAAAGCAATTTGAGCCTTACGAATTTCTTTTAATCGATTTATTACTTTTGCATAACGTTGATCCCTTACTTTATTAAAATCAATTGGTCCCATTATAGAATTATATATTTGGTAACTAAAGAATATTGAAAGAATCCAAAGAAAGGCTTGAAGTGCGATTTTCATTTTTTATATGTTTATTTACTATAAACAAAACTACAATTTTTTTTTATTCATAAAAGAATTGCTTGTTAATTATAATGCGTAGTTTTCAAAAATGAATTCATCTGAAATTTATTCAATCTTATCAAATACTTTTCCGCTAAAACCTACTTTAAAGCAAATTGACTGGTTTAAATCAATAGCTGATTTTTTAGATTCTCCTTTGAAAGAAAATGTTTTTTTATTAAAAGGTTATGCTGGAACCGGTAAATCAACTTTAATAGGTCACCTAGTTCAACATTTACAAAAATTCAGTTTTAAAAGTGTATTAATTGCACCAACAGGTAGAGCAGCAAAGGTTATTTCTAATTATTCTAATAGAAGTGCATTTACCATTCACAAACAAATTTATTACCCTAAAAGTGAAAAGGGTAGTGGTGTGAAATTTATACTAAAAGCTAATAAACATAAAAATACTCTTTTTATAGTCGATGAAGCTTCAATGATAGGGGATGATAGACAAAATTCAAAATTTTTTGAAAATGGCTCTTTATTAAATGATCTAATTCAATATGTTTCGACAGGAAACTCATGTTTTCTTATTTTGGTTGGAGATACAGCTCAATTACCTCCGGTTAATCTAGAGATAAGTCCAGCTTTGAGTAGAGAAGAGTTAGAAGATAATTATAATAAAAAAGTAACTGCTATAACTTTGACTGAGGTTGTTAGACAGCTTTCTGATTCTGGAATTCTATATAACGCAACAGTTTTAAGAGAGTTTATTTTTCAAGAAGTATTTAATAAATTTAGGTTTGAATTAAATAGCTTTGATGATATACAAAGAATACAAGATGGAGAGGAGTTGCTTAATATATTAGACAACTCATTTAATGAGTATGGGATTGATCAAGTTGTTTTTATTGTGAGATCTAATAAGAGAGCTAATTTATATAATCAAAACATTAGAAAAAGAATTTTATTTCTTGAATCATCACTATCAGTTGGAGATCAGTTAATGGTTGTAAAAAATAATTATTTTTGGATAAAACCTGAATCGCAAGCAGGTTTTATTGCAAATGGAGATATTATTGTTGTTGAAAAAATTAATAATATAAAAGAGTTTTACGGCTTTAAATTTGCAGAAATCACAGCTAAACTAGTTGATTATCCAGAAATGCCCTCTTTTGAAACAGTGGTTTTAACCGATACTCTTACGTCTAATACCCCTTCCTTAAACTATGAAGAAAGTCAATCTCTTTATAAATCAGTTCAAGAAGATTATAAAAATGAAAAATCTTCCTACAAAAAATTTTTAAAGGTTAAAAACAACCCTTATTTTAATGCTTTACAAGTAAAATATTCATATTCAATAACATGCCATAAATCCCAGGGAGGTCAATGGGATAGAGTTTTTGTAGAATATCCGTATTTACCAGATGGACCAAATAAAGACTTTTTCAGATGGTTGTATACTGCAATTACTAGAGCAAAGAAGGGATTGTATTTGGTGGGTTTTCCAAAAGAGTATTTTAATTAATGATTTATTAAAATTTGCATCTTTGTGTTATAATAATAAAAAAATGAAAATTATTGCAGTTATTCCAGCTAGATATGAAGCAAAAAGGTTTCCAGGGAAGCTTTTAAAAAAATTAGGTAATAAAACTATTATTGAACAAACTTATTTGGCTGCATTATCAACAGGTCTTTTTGATGATATCTATGTGGTAACTGATGATGAAAAAATTTTATCACTAATTGATAAAGTTGGTGGAAAAGCCATAATGAGTAAAGGGAATTTTGATTGTGGAAGTGATCGAATTGCTTCAGCTGTAATTGATATGGATGTTGATATTGTTTTGAATATTCAAGGTGATGAACCCTTTATAAATAAAAGTTCATTATCTGCTCTTATTGATGTTTTAATAAACGATAAAAATAATGAAATTTCATTAGCTTCCTTAATGACAAAAATTACTGATCCAAAATTAATTGATGACCCCAATACTGTTAAGGTTATATTTGATAATGAAAACTTTGCAATATATTTTTCTCGTTTTGGACTTCCTTTTAAAAGAGATAAACTTTTACCTCTGAAAAGTTATAAGCATATTGGAGTATATGCTTTTAGGAAAAATGCTTTAATTGAATTTTATAATCAGGATATGACTCCATTAGAAAAGTCTGAAAAAATTGAATGTCTCAGATATATTGAAAATCGAAAAAAAATTAAAATGATTTTAACAGAGTTTGAGGGGATTTCAATAGATACACCAGCAGATTTAGAATTTGCAAAATTAATATGGAATAACAATGAATAGTTTTTTTAAATGGATTTATTTTAACGTTTTAAAATGGAAGTTGGTTGGGGAAATGCCTAAAATCAACAAAATGGTTTTGCCAGTTGTTTCACACACTCATTGGAATGATTTTTTAATGGGAATTTTAATTCGAAATGTAATTAATGAACAAATTAATTTTGTTGGAAAAAAAGAAATCTTTGGACCACTAACAGGTTGGTTTTTTAAAATGATGGGTGGGACTCCAGTCGATAGAGGAAGTAATTCTAATACAGTTAGTGCTATCACTGAAATTTTTAAACAAAAAAATATATTTAGACTAGCTTTAGCTCCCGAAGGAACCAGAAAAAAAGTAAAAGACTGGAAAACAGGGTTTTATCACATAGCTAAAGCGGCTAAAGTCCCAATTTGTCTAGTAGCCTTTGATTATGGAAAAAAACAAATAGTTTTTCACCCACCTTATTATCCTTCTAATAGCTTAGAGAAAGATATGAGTTTTTTAAAAAAACAATTTAAAGGTGTTGTTGGAAAAATCCCTCAATATTCATGGGTCAATGATGATTGAAATTAAGAAAGATTCATAGAGTGATATACGTTTTGAACATCATCATCTTCTTCAATATTTTCAATTAATTTCTCTACTTCTTCTTGTTCTTCTTTTTTTATTTTTTTTATCGATGTTGGGATTCTTTCGAAACCAGAAGATAAAATTTCAATATTTCGATTTTCTAATTCCTTTTGTATTTTTCCATAGTTTTCAAATGGACCGTATAGTAATATACCATCTTCATCTATGAAAACTTCTTCAACCCCATGATCTATAAATTCTAACTCAAGCTCTTCAGGATCAAAAATATTTTTATCTAACCTGAAGTTGCAAGTTCGTTCAAACATAAATTCTACAGACCCTGAGGTACCAAGATTTCCATTTGCTTTATTAAAATAACTCCTAATGTTTGCAACCGTTCTATTATTATTATTACTTGTTGTTTCAACAAGAATAGCAACTCCGTGAGGGCCATAACCTTCAAAAAGAATCTCTTTATAATTTTCTGTGCTTTTGTCTGAAGCTTTTTTTATTGCTCTTTCAACATTATCTTTTGGCATATTAGCCGCTTTCGCATTTTGTATTACAGCTCTGAGTCTTGAATTGTTTATAGGGTCAGGGCCTCCATCTTTAACAGCCATGACAATATCTTTTCCAATTCGTGTAAAAGTCTTAGCCATAGCTGACCATCGCTTCATTTTTCTTGCTTTTCTAAATTCAAAAGCTCTTCCCATTATTTTATTTTAGGTACAAATATAAATAAATAAGGCCTTTAGATTCTTTTATGTATTAATTCTAAGTCATTCAGCCCTTCCTCAATACTATAATACAGATGAGGTGGTAGTTTGTTTTTTTTATTGAGCAGTGCTAAATATCCAATTTCATTTGACGAGTAAACTCTTTTATATATTGGTTTAATAAAATATCTAGAATCAACAATTTTTTCAATCAATTCAGAATGAGTTGTTAAATCATTGGATCCAAGATGAAAGATTCCACTTAAATTATGATTAATTATGTAATGAATTTGTTGAGTTAATCTCCAAAGACTACTAAAATTAATTATTGCATTTGGGAAAATTTCTATTGGAGTTCTTTTTTGAATACAAACATCGATTTCTTTAATTCTAGGAGATTTAGAGCCAAATATAATTGCTGATCTAATTATCACGCATTTTGTATAAGGTAATTTCAGTGTTAGGTTTTCTAACTTAATTTGTAATTTACCATATATGCTTTCTGATAAAGTTTTATCACATTCATAGGATGGATAGTTATGAAACGCATCAAAAACATTAGATCCAGACATTAACATTAACCTACAATTATTCCTAAGACAATATTTCACTAATTTCTTATGCACTTTGATTAAACTCTCATCTCCTCCTCTTAAAACATTAATAATTAATTTTGGTTTAGTTTTTTTTAAAATCGATTTTAATAAATTATAAGTCAAATTAAAATAGAAAAAATTATTATTTACAAAAGAATCATTTTTATAAAAAGTTGCATAAGTATTATAATAAGGGGCAAGTTCTTTATATAAAGAATTACCAACTGTTCCGGTCCCTCCAAGTATTAGAATATTTTTCAAAAACCACTATTTTATAAAAGGCAACTTTACTATTGACGCTTTTATTTTTTTATTTCTTATTTCAACATACAATTCGGTTCCAATGGATGAATATTTAGAATCAATATATCCTAGTCCAATACCTATCTCTAAAGATGGAGAATGAGTCCCTGAACTTATAAAACCAATTTCAATATTAAAATTGTTAAAAATTTTATACCCTGATCTTGGAATTCCCCTTTCTGACATTTTGAGTCCAATTAATTTTTTATTTGTTCCATTTATTTTTTCATTTTCAAACTGCTTATTGTTTATGCATCCAGAAGATGGCTTTGTTATCCAACCTAGGCCCGCTGCGATTGGAGATGTTTGATCATTTATTTCGTTTCCATATAAACAATATCCCATTTCTGTTCTAAGCGTATCTCTTGCAGCTAATCCAACTGGAATTATATTAAATTTTTGTCCGGCCTCAAAAACTAGTTTCCATATTTCTATAGTATCTTCATTTTTACAATAAACTTCAACACCTCCTGATCCAGTATAACCTGTAGTGGCTACTATCACATTTTTTTTACCTGCAAAGGTTGTAGTTATATGACTATAATACGATAAAGAGTTTAAATCAGCTTTTGATAAACGTTGAGCTACCTCAATAGCTTTAGGACCTTGAATTGCTAATAAAGAGATTTGACTAGAAATATTATTGATTTTAGCTTTGAATTGTTTATTCCATTTACTAATCCATTTCCAGTCTTTATCAATGTTTGAGGCATTTACAACTAAAAAATATTTATATTTTTCAATTCGATAAATAATTAAATCATCAACAACTCCACCCTTCTCATTTGGCAAACAATTATATTGTGCTTTTCCAATTTTAATTTTTTCAATGTCATTACTACAAATTTTTTGTAATAAGCTTAATGAATTCGATCCTTCAACTGTAAACTCCCCCATATGGGAAACATCAAATACACCAACACTATTTCTGACTGCCAAATGTTCTTTTTTTATACCTGTATATTGAATTGGCATTTCATATCCTCCAAATGGCGCCATTTTGGCTCCCAAATTTTTATGAATACTATTTAAAATTGTTTTTGTCATTTTTAAATTTTAAAAATATTAATTTTATAATTATAATTATTCAAAATTAAATTCATTTTTACACATGACAACTAAAACACTTTATAAATTTTTAATTATTTATTCATTGCTTTTACATGTGGATTTAATTGCGCAGGATAAGTATGGAATCTCAAATGAATTTCATTTAAAAAATAGAAATAATTTAAGAGATCAAATGCCAGATAATAGCGTCTCTGTTCTGTTTTCAAATCCAGTTAGAAATAGATCAAACGACGTTTACTATTCTTATCACCCTGACCCTAATTACTACTATCTTTCTGGGTGGAGAGAGCCTCACTCTGTTTTAGTGATATTTAAAAATAACATAAAAGACAGTATAGGGAGTTATAATGAAATTTTATTTGTTAGAGAAAGAAATCCTGATGATGAACAGTGGAATGGAAAAAGAAAAGGGGTAGAAGGAGCAAGAAAATTAGGTTTTGATAGAGTTTTAAGTAAAAAAAGTTTTTCAAAAATGAATTTCAATTTTGATAATTTTAATAAAGTTTTATTAAACCCATTTCAAACTGATGTAAAAGATATAATTGCAGATGAAAGTGATCTTTTTGACCTTCAAAATCAATTAAAAAATAAAATAAATTATCCAAATGATTTTAATCCCGAAGTTTTCAAATGGTATAATTTAATTTATTCAGTAAATAATAAAGATATTGAGAGATTAAAAAAACAACTTCGTTTTTTTTCGAATAGAAATAAACACTTATTAAATGATAAAATAATTCAAAAATTCATATCAATAAATACTGAAGACTTCATGAAAGAGGTAAATAGTGATTCATCATTTTTTATTCCAGAGTTTAATTTTGATTTTGATTTATTAGATAAGTATTTAACCAATCAAAGAGAAATTAAATCTACTGAAGAGGTTGATTTGATAAGAAAAGCAGTTGCAATCTCTTCAATCGGTCAATCAGAGGTGATGAAGGCTGTTAAGCCTGGGATGAGTGAAAGAGAAATTCAAGGACTACATCAGTATATATATAAGCGTTATGGAGCAGCTCATGAAGGATACCCCTCTATTGTAGGCTCAGGTGAAAACGCATGTATTTTACACTATATAACTAATGATAAAACCAATATTAAAAATCAATTAGTTTTGATGGATCTTGGAGCAGAATATGGAGGTTATACAGCTGATGTTACAAGGACAATTCCAGTAAATGGTAAATTTACAGATGAACAAAGACTTATATATAAAATAGTTTACGATGCTCAAGAGGCTGGAATTGAAATGGCTAAAAAAGGTAATTCATTTTCACAAATATATGAAGCAACCAAAATGGTTGCTCTTGATGGTTTAATAGAATTAGAAATAATAAAAGATGAAAAAGAACTAAGAACTTATTATCCTCATGGAGTAGCTCATCATATTGGTTTAGACGTTCATGATCCAGGAAATTATGGCTTACTATCAGAAAATATGGTTATTACTGTTGAACCTGGCATATATATTCCTGAAGGAAGTAACTGTGATCCTAAATGGTGGTCAATAGGTATAAGAATTGAAGATGATATATTAATTACAAATACCGGTAATGAGAATCTATCTAAGTTTGCACCTAGAAAATGGGATTTGATTGAAAAGACAATGATTTTAAAAAGTCCATTAGATAATTTTAATTTACCTAATCTTTCAAATTAACCTCCTAACAAGTATTCTTTAAGCTGACTGTAATCTGAAATTTTTATTGAATTCTTAACGCCTTTAAGGGTTTTATTTAATTTTTTTGGAATATCAATTTTTTCATTGATAGTTTTCTCAACAATTTCAGCAAATTTACAAGGATGAGCAGTTTCCATAAATATTCCAATTTGATTAGGGTTTTTTTTAAAATATTTTTTCAACCCTAAATAGCCTATAGCACCATGAGGATCAAGTATATATTTAGTTTTTTTATAAATATTTTTAATACATTTTTTTGTTTCATTATCATTAAAACTATAACCAGTCACATTTTTTTTAAGCTTATGAATATCATTATTAAAAATCTTTTGAACTCTAATAAAATTACTTGGGTTTCCAACATCCATAGCATTAGAAATTGTTTGAATTGTTGGTTTTGGAGTGTAAACTCCAGATTTCAAGTATCTAGGGATAGCATTGTTAAGGTTTGTGCATGCTAAAAAATGATTAATTGGTAATCCTAATTTTTGTGCAATTAATCCTGCGCAAATATTTCCAAAATTTCCACTTGGAACTGAAAAATTTATTGGAAGATTAAACTTACTTGCTTTTTGATATCCCGCAAAATAATAAAACATTTGAGGGAGCCATCTTGCTATATTTATTGAGTTTGCAGAAGTGAGTCTAATTTTTTCATTTATTTGAGTATCCATAAAAGCTTTTTTAACCATATCCTGACAATCATCAAAAACTCCTTCGACTTCCAGAGATATGATATTTTTCCCAAGAGTAGTCATTTGTTTTTCTTGAACTTCACTCACTTTCCCCTTGGGATATAATATTATAACTTCAACCCCCGGAACATTATAAAATCCGTCTGCAACGGCTCCACCAGTGTCTCCAGACGTAGCGACTAGTACAGTAATTTTTTCTTTAGAATTTTCATTAAAATAACCTAAACATCGAGCCATAAACCTTGCGCCCACATCTTTAAAAGCTAAAGTAGGTCCATGAAATAGTTCAAGAGAAAAAATATTTTCATCAACTTCAATTAAGGGAAAGTCAAAATTGAGTGTTTCTTCAATTATTGATTTGAGTTTTTTTTCAGGAATTGTATTCCCAACAAACTGATATATTGCTTCAAAAGCAATATTATGTATGGTATATTTATCTAAATTTTTTATTATTTTTTTTGATAATGATTTTATTTCGTTAGGATAGTAAAGTCCTTTATCTGGCGCAATTCCTTTAATTACAGCTTCTTTGAATGATTCTGATTTAGATAGATTATTTAAGCTGTTGTATAACATTATGTCAGTTTTCTAACTCCTTTAGAGTTTATTTTTGATATATATATATCAAAATCTATATTCAATTTTGAAATAATATTTTTAAAACTATTAGCGACTTCCTTTGCTATAATATAGCCTCTTGATAGTGCGAAAATTGATGGGCCAGAACCAGATATTCCACAACCTAAAGCTCCGGCCTCTAGAGCTGAATTTTTTAATGAGTAATATTTAGGTATTAATAAAGATCTTTCTTTCTCAACTATCTCATCGTTTAAGCTTCTAGATATTAAATTATAATCATTTGAATATAATCCACTTATTAATCCAGCAATATTTGCTGTTTGTTTTACCACGTTTTTTAAAGGAACTTGTGTTTTTAAAATTGCTCTTGCATGAGAAGTTTTTAATTCAATTTTAGGATGAATAATTGTAACAACAAGTTCTGATGGTGAAGGAAGTTTTATGATATCCAAAGACTTAAGATCTCTAATCAATGTGAAGCCTCCAAGCATTGCTGGAGCAATATTATCAGCATGAGCTTCCCCACTAGCTAACTTTTCTCCTTCTAAAGCAAAAGGAATAAGATCAATCTTTTTAATATCTCTTTCTAATAATTCATTAATTCCAAAAACTGCTCCAACTGCACTAGCAGCACTACTTCCAATTCCACTTCCCGCTTTAATTTTTTTATATATTTCTATTTCTATTCCAATTTCTGTAGGAAACTTGTTTAGATAAGATTTTGCAGCAACTCCAGCTACATTTTTTTCAATAGAAAGTGGTAGATTTTCACCTTCAATTTTTATTATACGTACTCCTGGTTTTTTTGATTTTTTTATAATCATTTCATCTCCAATCGTATCTAAACAAAGTCCAAGCACATCGAAACCACATGAAAGATTTGCTACACTTGAAGGAGAAAATATTTTGATTGAGTCCATGATTATTTTTTCCCTATTCTTATGATGTCTGCAAAAATACCAGCGGCTGTAACCTCTGAACCAGCTCCAGCTCCCTTAACCACGAGGGGTTGATCAGCATAACGATTAGTATAAAATAAAATTATATTATCACTCCCTTCGAGATTATAAAAATCATGACCTTGATTAATATGCTTTAAACCAACACTTGCTATTCCATTTTCTAACTCAGCTACGTATTTTAGTTTGCATTTTTTAGCCTCTGCATCTTTTAATATTTTATTAAAGTGATTTGAGTTGTTTTCTAAACTACTATAAAATTCTGCTTTAGAAAAGGAATTAATAGATTCTTCTGGCAAAAAAGAATTATTTTCCACTTGATCCATTTCAATATCTAAACCTGATTCTCTTGCCAAAATCAAAATTTTTCTAGCAACATCAACTCCACTTAAATCGTTTTTTGGATCGGGTTCGGTAAAGCCCAGTTTCTCTGCTTTCAAAACTACATCTGAAAAAGAAACTCCATTTTTAAAATTGTTGAAAATAAAGTTTAAACTACCAGATAAAACTGCTTGAATTTTTAATATTCGATCACCTGATGCAACTAAGTTGTTTAAAGTGTTAATAATAGGAAGACCTGCACCAACATTTGTTTCAAATAAAAATGGACTATTAAATTTTCTTGAAATAGATTTTAATTTCTTATAATTTTTTAAATCATCAGCACAAGCAATTTTATTACAAGTTACAACACCAATACTGCTATTTAAATATTTAGAATATTCTTTTGATATTGATTGACTAGCAGTGTTGTCAATAAAAATAGAATTTCTTAAGTTTTTTGATTTTATATGTTTAAAAAATAAAGTCCTATCTGCCTTAACACCATTTTCTAGAGAAAGTTTCCAATTTTTTAAAGCTATAGGGTTGTCGCTCAAAATCATTTTTTTTGAATTTGAAATGCCCATTACTCTTATTTTTAAATGAAGATTTATATAAAGATATTTTTCTTGACTACATATTTGCTCTAATAATTTTCCACCAACATTACCTACACCAGTTACGTATAGGTTTAATTCTTTAATTTGAGATTCAAAAAAGCTTTCATGTAATGTGTTTAATGCTTTTTCAATATTTACTTTATTAATAACAATTGAAATATTTCTTTCAGAGGCACCTTGAGCTATTGCTCTTATATTAATATTATTTGATCCTAGACTGCTAAATAGTTTTCCGCTAATACCTTGGTGATCTTTCATTTTATCTCCAACAACAGCTAGGTTGACCATGTTAGTTTCTATTTTTGAGGGACTAACTTTACCTAGGCTTATTTCAAACTCAAACTCTTCATCAATCGATTGTTTTGCTATTTCTGAATCTTCACTTCTTAATCCCAGACAAATTGAATATTCAGATGATGCTTGAGTAATCATTATGATATTAATATTTTTTTTTGAAATTGCTTTAAAAAGTCTATTTGAAAATCCGGGAACTCCCATCATGCCATTTCCTTCTAATGTTACAAGAGCTACATTGTCAATGTGACTAATACCTTTGACAATTTGACCATTAGTGTTATTAGTATTATTTATTAATGTCCCTTGATCATTTGGTTTAAAAGTGTTTTTTATAATCATTGGTATTTGTTTATCAATGATTGGATGAAGTGTAGGAGGGTAAATTACTTTAGCGCCAAAGTGGGACATTTCCATTGCTTCTAAATAAGATAGATTTTTTATTGGCATGGCTTGACTTACTATTTTTGGGTTTGCCGTATACATTCCACTTACGTCTGTCCAAATTTCTAAAATATCAGCATCT
This sequence comes from Candidatus Marivariicella framensis, assembly GCF_982709265.1. NCBI lineage: Bacteria > Pseudomonadati > Bacteroidota > Flavobacteriia > Flavobacteriales > Flavobacteriaceae > Candidatus Marivariicella > Candidatus Marivariicella framensis. The sequence goes on from NZ_CEXPNT010000001.1 coordinate 50,367, forward strand.
AAAATATTTGCTAAAAGTGCAGCTGAATAATCTGAACCACCTCTTCCCAATGTTGTTGGATCTCCATCTTTATTTGATGAAATAAATCCCGAAATTAATGTAACTCTATATTTGTTTTTTTTAAAAAAGTCAAGTACTTTATTTTTTGTATTGACTAGGTTAACAATTTCTTGATCATTCTTTTTTTTAGTCTCAATTAATTTTCTTGCATCAGCATAAACGATATCAATACTTTGACTTTTTAATATTTCAAATAAAATTGAGCAAGAAAGAACTTCTCCAAAACTTGTAATAGTTGCAGACGATTTTAGTGTTATTTCTTTTAATGAGAAAATAGAGTCAAGAAGACTTTCAAGAGAGTTAAGTTGATTTTTAACAAAGCTAATTACATTACTCTGCTTGTTAATAGGAATTCTGTTCTTAATAATTTCTATATGTCTTTGCTCTAAATCGTTGATTTTATTCTTATAACTTAAATCTCCGCTTCCAGCTTTTTTTAGCATCAGAGACAGAATGTCTGTAACACCACCTAGAGCAGAAACAACAACAGTGATTTTATTTGTGCCTTTTTTAATAATTTCTGAAACACAATCTATAGATTTTGCATTTGAAACTGATGTTCCTCCAAATTTTAAAATTTTCATTACTATTGAATATTAATATGTTTTTTGTACCCTTTATCGTAATTCAAAAAGCATTTTATCATGAGATGATAAATAAAAACCTATTACAGGTTGATGTTAAATTATATGTAAAGAAAACCTAAGAAATTAACTTTAACTAAAAATAGTCTAAAATGTTTTGTTCATGTTAATAATGGAAAATGTTTTTTCAAGAAGTTGTTGCTTTTACCTTAGAAATAGTAAGTTCCTTGTCATCACTTAAATGATCAATAGTGATGGAGTCACCATCATTTATTGAGTTACTAACTATTTGCTCAGCAATTAGATCCTCAACATATTTTTGAAGTGCTCTTTTAAGTGGTCTAGCTCCATATTTAGTATCGTAACCCTTTTCAACTATAAAACTTTTTGCAGACTTAGTTAGTGATATTGAATAGCCTAGTTTTTCAACGCGAGTCATTAATTTTTTTAATTCTATTTCAACAATTTTAGATATTGCTTTTTTATCCAATGAATTAAATATAATAAAGTCATCTATTCTATTAAGAAATTCTGGAGCAAATGTTTTCTTTAAAGCACTTTCAATTACCCCCTTTTGAAGATCGTCAGATTGAGCTTTTTGGGATGATGTTTCAAAACCAACTCCTGTTCCAAAATCTTTTAATTGTCGGGCTCCAATATTTGAAGTCATTATAATTATTGTGTTCTGAAAGTTAACTTTTCTTCCCAAACTATCGGTTAAAAACCCATCATCTAAAACCTGAAGTAACATATTGAAAACATCAGGGTGAGCCTTTTCTACTTCATCTAAAAGTATAACTGAATATGGACGTCTTCTAACCTTTTCGCTTAACTGCCCACCTTCTTCATAGCCAACATATCCAGGAGGAGCTCCAATTAATCTTGAAATAGCAAATTTTTCCATATACTCACTCATGTCTATTCGAATCAAATTTTCTTCAGATTCGAAAATTTCCTCAGCTAATATCTTAGCAAGTTGAGTTTTGCCAACTCCAGTCTGGCCAAGAAAAATAAATGATCCAATAGGTTTATCAGGGGCTTTAAGACCTGATCTGTTTCTCTGAATTGATTTAACTACTTTCTCAACAGCCTCTTTTTGACCAATAAGTTTTTCAGATATAGTTGAGCTTAGTTTGGAAAGCTTATTTTTTTCTGATTTTACAATTTTGTTTACAGGAATATTAGTCATCATAGAAACAACATCAGCAATATGTGTTTCATCAACTAATATTCTATTTTTCTTAGATGTTTCATTCCATTCTTCTTGAGCTGCTAATAAGTTTCGTTCAACCTTTTTTTCGTCGTCACGAAGTTTTGCTGCTTCTTCATATTTCTGTTTTTTTACTACAGCAGTTTTTTGCGCTCTAATTTTTTCTAACTCATCTTCAAGCTCAACAACTTCTTTGGGAACATTCATGTTTTGAATGTGTACCCGAGAACCTGCCTCGTCAAGAGCATCAATTGCTTTGTCTGGTAAAAAGCGATCAGATATATATCTGAAGCTAAGATCTACACAAGCTTTAAGCGCTTCATCTGTATATGTAACACTGTGATGGTTTTCATATTTATCCTTTATGTTTTTTAATATTTCAAGAGTTTCTTCAATTGAAGTCTCTTCTACTAATATTTTTTGAAAACGTCTTTCAAGAGCCCCATCTTTCTCTATGCTCTGTCTATACTCGTCTAACGTTGTTGCACCAATACATTGAATTTCTCCTCTGGCAAGCGCTGGCTTAAACATGTTGGATGCGTCAAGACTTCCGGTAGCTCCTCCTGCCCCTACAATTGTATGAATTTCGTCAATAAAAAGAATAATATTATTATTTTTTTCTAATTCATTCATCACAGCCTTCATTCTCTCTTCAAATTGACCTCTATATTTTGTTCCAGCAACAAGACTAGCAAGATCTAAAGTCACAACTCTTTTGTTGTACAAAATTCTTGAAACTCTTTTCTGAATTATTCTTAACGCCAACCCTTCTGCTATAGCAGATTTTCCAACTCCAGGTTCTCCAATTAAGAGAGGGTTGTTTTTTTTACGGCGACTCAAAATTTGAGAAACTCTTTCTATTTCTTTCTCTCTTCCAACTACAGGGTCTAGTTTGTCATTTAACGCCATATGAGTTAAATCTCTTCCAAAGTTATCTAAAACAGGGGTTTTAGATTTTTTATTAGACTTTGATTCTGATTTAGGAATAAAAGGGTTTTCTTTTTTTATTGAATCTTCATCATCATTTTCTTTTTCGTCAGGAAATGACGCACTCTCAGCTAAGTCTTGATATTCATTATTGTCATTAGAAATCAGAAGTTTAAATTGTTCTTTTACTGATTCATAGTCTATACTTAAATTTTGTAAAAGTTTAGTAGTTGGATCATTTTCATTTCTAAGAATGCATAATAATAAGTGAACAGTATTAATTAAATCACTTTGAAAAAGCTTTGCTTCTAAAAAAGTAGTTTTTAATGCTCTTTCAGCCTGCCGTGTTAGATGAAGGTTCTTTTTTTCATTAATTGAAAAGTTGGTTTCTATAACTGCTGGATTCAAAATTTCAACTTTTTTTCTCAATGAATCTAAATTAATCTCCATTGAGGTTAAAATTGAGATAGCTTTTCCTCCACCATCTCTTAATATACCGAGCATTAAATGCTCAGTTCCAATAAAATTATGTCCCAACCTTACAGCTTCTTCTTTGCTAAAAGCTATTACATCTTTAACACGTGGTGAAAAATTATCATCCATAAAATAAAATTATCTTTTAAATATATAGTGCAATAAATGTTCCAATATATATATACATGTTAAAAAGACAAAAAAAAATCCATTTATCAAAACTCTTGTCGTGTAAAATTATGATTAATTTTCATTAATTGAATGTTAATAAATTTCAAAATAAAACACCTTTATTTAGACATTAATTAAGACTCTTATAGCTATTTTCGTAAATACTGTAAAAAAAACATAAAATGGCTTCAGAAGAAAAATTGATTCCAATCAATATTGAGGATGAAATGAAATCGGCTTACATAGATTATTCTATGTCTGTCATTGTGTCGCGAGCTCTGCCAGATGTTCGAGATGGTCTAAAGCCTGTTCATAGAAGAGTTCTTTATGGCATGCATGAATTAGGTATACGAGCAACAACTGGTTACAAAAAATCAGCTCGTATAGTTGGAGAAGTTCTGGGTAAATTCCATCCTCATGGTGACACTTCTGTTTATGACACTATGGTTCGTATGGCTCAAGAGTGGAGCTTGAGATACCTACTTGTTGATGGTCAAGGTAATTTTGGTTCTGTTGACGGTGATAGCCCTGCTGCAATGAGGTATACTGAGGCAAGAATGAAAAAAATGTCTGAGGATATGCTTGCAGATATTGAAAAAGACACTGTTGATCATCAACTCAATTTTGATGACACACTGAAGGAACCAACTGTTTTGCCAACCAGAATCCCTAATTTATTAGTTAATGGTGCTTCTGGAATTGCTGTGGGTATGGCCACTAATATGCCACCTCATAATTTAACTGAAATTATTAATGGTACCATCTTATTCATAAACAAAACTTTTATTGAAAAAACTGGTCTTTCTGAAGAAGTTGAGGTTGATGAAAACGAAGCTATTGATTCATTAATAGAAAAAGTGACAACTGAAAACTATTCTCCTACAAAAGAAGAAATCATTTCAGAGCAGAAACTTTTAAAAATAAACAAACAAAACAAAAGTGACATAGATGCTCTAATGCAACATGTTAAAGCCCCTGATTTCCCAACTGGAGGTGTTATATATGGTTATGAGGGAGTACGTGATGCATTTCACACAGGACGAGGTAGAATAGTTGTAAGAGCTAAGGCGATAATTGAGGAAGTTAATGGTAGAGAATGTATTATAGTTACTGAGATTCCATTTCAAGTAAATAAGGCTGAAATGATTAAAAAAACAGCTGAATTAGTTAATGATAAAAAAATAGAGGGAATTTCTAATATCAGAGATGAATCTGACAGAAAAGGTATGCGGGTTGTATACATTCTAAAACGTGACGCTATTCCTAATATAGTTTTAAATAAACTATATAAGTATACTGCTTTGCAATCCTCTTTTAGTGTAAACAATATAGCTCTTGTTAAAGGAAGACCTCAGATGTTAAATCTAAAGGACATGATTTTGCATTTTGTAGATCATCGACATGAGGTTGTTGTTAGAAGGACAAAGTTTGAATTGAAAAAGGCTGAGGAACGTTCACATGTTTTAGAGGGTTTGATAATAGCTTCAGATAACATTGATGAAGTAATAGCTCTTATAAGAGGATCAAAAAGTCCAGATGAAGCTAGGGAGAAACTCAAGAATAAATTTAAATTATCTGAAATTCAAGCTAAGGCCATAGTTGAAATGAGGCTTCGACAACTCACGGGACTAGAACAAGATAAATTACGTTCTGAATTTGATGAGCTACAAAAAATGATTACTGGTTTAAATAACATACTTGACGACAAAGATCTTCGAATGGAGATCATTAAAACTGAACTTGAAGAAGTAAAGGAAAAGTATGGAGATGATAGGCGTTCAGAAATTGAATATGCTGGAGGAAATTTCAGTATTGAAGATATGATACCTGATGAAAAAGTAGTCATTACAATATCCCATGCTGGTTATATTAAAAGAACTCCATTATCTGAATATAAAACACAAAATAGAGGCGGTGTTGGACAAAAAGCTTCTACAACAAGAAATGAAGATTTTTTAGAAAATCTTTTTGTAGGGACTAACCATCAATATATGTTGTTTTTTACTCAAAAGGGTAAATGTTTTTGGATGCGTGTATATGAAATACCAGAAGGATCAAAAACATCTAAAGGAAGAGCCATGCAAAACCTTGTAAGCATTGAGCAAGATGATAAGGTTAAAGCGTTTATTTGTACTCAAGATCTTAAAGATGAAGCCTATATAAATAGTCATTATGTTATCATGGCTACAAAGAAGGGTCAAGTTAAAAAAACATCTTTAGAAAAGTACTCTAGGCCAAGAGCAAATGGTATTAATGCAATAACTATAAAAGAAGGAGATGAACTATTAGAAGCAAAATTAACTAATGGTTCTAGTCAAATTGTTTTAGCCGTTAAGTCAGGTAAAGCAATAAGATTTGAAGAAAGTAAAACTAGGCCAATGGGAAGAGGTGCTTCTGGTGTTCGAGGAATTAGGCTTAAGAATGAAATGGATGAGGTTGTAGGAATGATTTCTGTTAATGACATGGACACTAGCGTTCTAGTTGTTTCTGAAAATGGTTATGGAAAAAGATCTAGTTTGGACGATTATAGGATTACTAATAGAGGAGGTAAAGGAGTAAAAACTATTTCTATCACAGAAAAAACTGGAGATTTAGTTTCTATTAAAGATGTAACTGATTCAGATGATTTAATGATTATTAATAAATCTGGTATAGCAATAAGAATGGAAGTCTTAAATCTTAGAGTAATGGGTAGAGCAACTCAAGGTGTAAAACTCATTAATTTAAAAGGTCGTGATCAAATTGCAGCTGTGGCAAAAGTTATGAAAGATGATGATGCTATTGAAGATTTAGATAATATTGATATAAGTGAAGGTCCTATAATTGAATAAAATCTATTAATTTTACAAAAAATAATAAGTAATGAAAAAAATAACAACTGTTTTTTTTGTATTAGTAAGTATTACAATTTTTGCTCAAAAAAAACAATATAAATCGGCTGAAAAAGCATTTAAAAAAGGGGATGTTAGCTTATCATATTCAATAATTTCTGATAATGTTGCTCTTTTTGATAGTGCAGATGATAAAATAAAAAATCAAGTAAAGTTTTTGTCTGCAAGGATTGATCATCATAACAAAAACTTTTCGTTGGCTCTTAAAAGTTATAAGGCATTAAAAGATAATCCTAATTTTAAAGTCTTAGTAGAAGAGCGTTTAAAAGTGTTATCCGGGGATATTATTACTGCAGCTATTGAAGAAAGTGAAGCAAAAGAATTTATTGAATCTTCAAAAAAATTATATATGGCTTATACCATTGATAATGATGCTGGCATGGATTTTCTTTATTATGCTTCACAAAATGCGATTAATGGTCTAGATTATAATATGGCTTTAGACTATTTATTACAATTAAAAGAAAAGCAATATTCAGGTTCTGTTACAAATTATTTTGCAAAAGAAGTTGCCACAGGAAATGAAATCCCTGTAGATGCAACTCAATATAAATTTTTTCAAAAATCCGATGAATATTCTGATTTTAGAGAAGAAGAAACACCTTCCAAATATCCGGAAATTGTTAAGAATATTGCTTTAATATATGCTAAGCAAGATAAGACTGATAAAGCTCTTGAAGCTGTAAAGGAAGCGCGTTTAGCAAACCCAGAGGATTTAAACTTAATACTTACTGCTGCTGAAATTTATATCGAATTAGGTGAAAAGGAGAAATTTAAAGAATTAATATCTCAAGCTATTGAAAAGGATCCAAACAACGCAATATTATACTTCAACTTAGGCGTAGTAAATAATGATCTTGGTGATAGTGAATCAGCTAGAGGATTTTATGAAAAAGCTATTGAAATTGATCCTAGTTATGAGACTGCTTATTTTAATTTAACATCACTAATCTTATCTGGAGAATCTGCAATTGTAGACGAAATGAATTCGTTAGGTACTTCAAGAGCTGATAATGCAAGGTATGATACTTTGAAATCAAATAGACAGGCTTTATATTTAGAATGTGTTCCATTTCTCAATAAACTAATAGATCTAAATAAAAATGTTGAAGCAATTCAAACATTAATGAACATATATGGAACAATTGGAGATAATGTCGGTTACATGAAAATGAAAAAATTACTTGAGTAAATTAAATTTTAATATTTTTAAATAATAATTAAACTCCTTTTGTTTCTTAAAGGAGTTTTTTATCTTATTTAAGAGAGTTAAATACATTTAGTATTTTTAAAACAAATAAATAGTTTGAAAAATTTATACAGTTATTTTATTTTAAAACAATCACTGTTTTATAAATTACTTCTCTTTATAAGCTGTAGTGTTTTTGTAGTTTACATTTTTCCCCGAGGAGGGCAATTTAAGTATGAGTATCAAAAAGGAAAAATATGGCAACATCCTACACTATACGCTCCCTTTAATTTTACTATTCTAAAATCTGAACAAGAGCTTGCTGAGGAAAAACAAACTATTGAGATTCAACAACCTAAATATTATAGATATGACTCATCTATTTATGAGAATGTTATTTTAAAATATAATGAGAAGTTCAAGTTGGTTTTTTTAGAGAATAAATCAAGTGATCAATTGATTTTATTTGGAAGAGAATTAATTAATGAAATTTATAAATACGGGGTTTTACCCATTAATTTCCAATCAAATAATAAAAATTTATATCTGATTAAAAATACAGAAGAAACTTCTTTAAGTTTTGATCAGCTTTTTAGACTAAAAAATCTAAATGAATTTATTTTGGAAGAGACCAGCACCTCTTCTTTAAATGAATATAATGATCAATACTATAATCTTTTCTTTGATTTGATTCAGCCAAATATATTTTTAGATGAAGGCTTTACAAAGCAAGCCTTACAAGCATCATTAGGTGATATTTCTCCTACAAGAGATTATATTCGAGAAGGAAAACTCATAATTGCCCAAGGTGAAATTGCAGAGGGAGAGAATTTCCTTCAGTTAGAATCACTAAAGAAAGAATACATGTCTTTAAACATTTCTTCTAGACAAGAGTACACAATTATATTCGGGTATTCAATTTTGATTAGCTCTGTGTTTTTAATGCTTTTTTTATTCATTAAAAACTACAGGCCTGAGATTTATCAGAATAATAAAGATTTAACTTTTATCGTTTTTAATATTCTTTTTTTATTAGGTTTTACAACTTTGATATTGAGTTTTAATGGTGACTTTTATTATGCAATACCATTATGCATTCTCCCTATTACTATAAAGACATTTTATGATGCAAGGCTGGGCCTTTTTGCTCATGTTCTAACAGTTTTACTATTAGGTTTTGTAGTTCCTAATGGGTTTGAATTTGTGTTTCTTCAAATTATTGCGGGAATGGTAATTATTCAAACACAAACTGAGTTACATAAAAGAGCAAGTATTTTTATCTCAGTTAGCCAAATAGTACTTGTTTATTTGTTGGGTTATTTTTCTTTCTCAATAATACATGAAGGAAGCTTCAATTCTCTAAATATTAATATTATAGTATATTTTATAATTAATGGCTTGCTTACTCTTTTTGTTCAGCCATTAATTTATGTATTTGAAAAATTATTTGGTTTAGTTTCAGACATTACATTACTTGAGTTTTCTGATACAAATTCAAAATTATTGAAACAACTATCTGAAAAAGCTCCCGGAACTTTTAATCATTCATTACAAGTTGCAAATCTAGCTGAAGCCGCTGCAAACGAAATAGGAGCAAATAGTCTATTAGTTAGAGTAGGGAGCTTATATCATGATATTGGAAAGATTAATGCTCCTACTTTTTATTCAGAAAATCAAAATTCACCTGTCTCTCCTCATGACGATTTGACTCCTGAACAGAGTGCTGAAATAATTATTAATCATGTAAATGAGGGGATTAAAATTGCTAAAAAAAATAATATTCCAGATAGAGTCATTGACTTTATTAGAACTCATCATGGTACAAATACAGTCTATTATTTTTATCAAAAGGCAATAGAACAATATGGTAAGGATAATGTGAATGTGAAAAGTTTTAAATATACGGGACCAACACCCTTTTCAAAAGAAACTGCAATTTTAATGATGGCTGATTCTGTAGAAGCTGCCTCTAAAAGTTTAAGAACTCCAACGTTTGAAAAAATCCAAGACTTTGTAAATCAAATAATTGATAATCATATGTTTGGTAAACAGTTTGAATATTCAAATATTACTTTATACGAAATTGAACTTGTTAAAAAAGTATTAATTAAAAGATTGGTAAATATTTATCATTTGAGAATTGAATATCCTGAGTGATGTTTTATTAAAAAACATTTGTTGTTATCAGCTTAAACTTTAGATTTGCAAAATCTTTATCACATCCTAAATAAGGAGGGGTGCCAGAGTGGTAATGGAGCAGTTTGCTAAACTGTCAACGGGCAACCGTTGCCAGGGTTCGAATCCCTGTCCCTCCGCAATATAAAGGTCGCGTAGCTCAGCTGGATAGAGCATCTGCCTTCTAAGCAGACGGTCACAGGTTCGAATCCTGTCGCGATCACAACAAAGATCCGTAAAGTGTTTAATTATAATACTTTACGGATTTTTTCATTTTTATGTGGGTCGATATGTGGGTCGTAAGTAGAAAGTTAGCGTCAAAATATATGGCTGATTCTAGCAATTCGATCATGTGTTTTTCAAGAATTAATACCTTTGATACTTGAAGAACTGTTGAAAAAGAAGCTAAATTTATTGCAAATCAAATGCGGTAGTTTCTTTAATTATATCGACAGAAACAGAAGAACGGATTTTAGAAATTCCTTCAATAGAGGCTAGTTTCTTGTTAATAAAATTGTGGAGGTCTGAAATAGTATTTACAGTAATTTTTATGATATAGTCATAATCGCCTGTAACTTGGTAACATTCCATAACTTCGGGTAAATTACTAATGTTATTTCTAAAATTATTCAATTTTTTTATGCTGTGTATTGCTAAAGATATTTGGCAAAAAGCGATTACCTGTTTACCAACCTTATCTAGATCCAAAAGTGCTACATAGGATTTAATCACACCTTGTTTTTCAAACTTTTTTATTCGTTCATAAGTAGGTGTAATACTTAAACCAACCCTATTAGCAATTTCTTTGGTATTAAGCTTTGAGTTGCGTTGCAATTGATACAAAATAGCCTTATCGATTTTATCCATTTTAGATTTTAATGTTAAGCAAAGATATTTTTTTATTAAAAAAAAGATTTAATTTCTATTATTTCAAATATAATAAATTTATTTTCTAAATAATATATATATTATAAAATATAAAACCATATTTATTAAATTTATAGAATAATATATTTAATATGAAAACTGGTTTTACGAATCGAAAGAGTTTAAAGAAATTAATGAATGCCCTAAAAAACGCTAATGAACTCATGATAGGTTACCCTGTAGCCAAAGATTTTGATTTTTCTGAGCTATACCCTTCATTAAAATATGTAATTAACAATGTGGGTGACCCTTTTATAGAAAGCACATATAAGGTACAAACCCATAAAACTGAAAGAAAAGTTATTGATTTCTTTGCTCAATTGCTTCGTGCTAATCCAAAAGATTATTGGGGATATGTAACCACAGGTGGTTCCGAAGGAAACCTATACGGTCTTTACGTGGCAAGAGAACGCTACCCAAATGCAATGGTATATTATTCAGAAACAACCCATTACAGTATTAAGAAGAACATACATCTTCTAAATATTCCCAGTATCGTTATTAGATCTCAAGAAAACGGGGAAATCGATTACGAAGATTTACAAAATACCCTTCTAAACAATAGACATATTCCACCTATTATCATGGCCAATTTTGGTACAACAATGAAAGAAGCTAAAGATGATGTATCTAAAATAAAGTCGATTTTAAAAATATTAGCTATAAAAAGTTTTCATATCCACTTAGATGGTGCATTGTCAGCTTCTTATGGGAATTTTATTGAGCCTAGAATACCATATGATTTACAAGATGGGACAGATAGTATTTCACTTAGCGGACACAAATTTATTGGGTCACCTTTTCCTTGTGGGATAGTGATTACAAAGCGTTCTTTTAGGGATCGCATTGCAAATGATGTTGCCTACATTGGCTCCTTAGATACAACAATTGCAGGTTCACGTAATGGTCATGCAGTATTATTTATGTGGTATGCAATAAATAAAATGGGAGTTGAAGGCTTACGTAAACGTTATGAGGATAGTTTAAAAATGGCGTCATATTGTAAGGAAGAATTAAAAAAATCAGGAATCAGTGCTTGGTCGAATCCTGGAGCTATAACGATTGTTTTCCCGAAAACTTCAGAAAAACTAACACATAAATGGGGATTGGCAGCTGAAGGAGATATTACCCATATTATTTGTATGCCAAGCATTTCAAAAGAGCAAATTGATAATTTTATCATTGACCTACTAGAAGAAAAAAATGTTAATATTTCTTAGATTAAAGATTAACTTTTTAAATTATATTCATTAAAATTTATGATTAATGTTTCAAAATTTTAAAAAACAAATATTTTCTTATAACTCCATTTCAATTAATTATGTGATGGGGGGGTCAGGCCCTCCATTATTATTGCTGCATGGATATCCTCAGACTTATTTTATTTGGCATAAAATAGCATCTGAATTGAGTAAAAAATATACAGTTGTAGCCAGTGATCTCAGAGGTTACGGTGACAGCAGTAAACCTAACTCAGATAAAAAGCATGAATCTTATTCCAAGAGAGCAATGGCTAAAGACCAAGTAAAATTAATGAAGCATTTAGGTTTTGATAGTTTTTTAGTGGCTGGACATGACAGAGGAGGGAGAGTGGGACATCGCATGGCATTAGATTACTCAGGCGTTGTGGAAAAATTAGTAGTGATGGATATTGCACCGACCTATACTATGTACAAAACAACTGATATGGATTTTGCAAAGTCTTATTATCATTGGTTTTTTTTAATTCAACCCGCAAATATTCCAGAAAAGATGATAGGAGCAGACCCTGAATTTTATTTAAATAAAAAAATTAGACAATGGGGAAAAGATAGCGATGCATTCACAAAAACTGCATTTTCTGAATATCTTCGCTGTTTTACACCGGAGACAATCAGAGCAAGCTGTGAAGATTATCGTGCTTCGGCTTCCATTGACTTAGAACATGATCAAATTGACATAGACAATAATCATAAAATAACTTGTCCGATCATCGTTATTTGGGGGGCTAAGGGTTATGTTGGAAATAAATACGATATTGTTGCTGAATGGAAAAAATTTGCAACAGAGGTAGTTGGATACGGTCTACCTTGCGGTCATTATTTACCAGAGGAAGCACCAAATGAAACTTTGGATGCATTAGTCTCTTTTCTTTAGTTTAAAATTAAAAGATGAATAAATGAATACATATCAAATTGCTACTATTCCTGGAGACGGAATAGGCAAAGAAGTAGTTCCGGAATCAGTAAAAGTTTTAGATATAGTTGCTGCTAAATGTGGCTTTAAATTAAAATATAAAAATTACAACTATTCCTGTGAATATTTTAAGTTACATGGAAAAATGATGCCAGAAAATGGTTTAGATAGATTAAGGGACAGTGATGGTATTTTTTTAGGGGCAGTTGGCTATCCAGGAGTGCCTGACCATATATCATTATGGGGCTTGTTAATTCCAATCAGACGAAATTTTCAACAATATGTTAATTTAAGACCTGTTAAGCTATTAAAAGGAATAGAATCCCCTTTAAAAGCCCCAGGAATAATAGACTTTTATATTGTTCGAGAAAATAATGAAGGAGAATATTCATCTATTGGAGGGCGATTAAATGAAGGGTCACCTCATGAATTAGTAGTTCAGGAAAGTATCTTCACAAGAAGAGGTGTAGATCGAGTTATGAAGTATGCCTTTGAACTTGCGAGCAAAAGAGATTTTAAATTAACTAGCGCAACTAAATCTAATGGTATAATCCATACTATGCCTTATTGGGACGAAAGATTCAAGGCAATGAGTAAAAATTATCCTAAAGTAGCGATTGATCAATTTCATATTGATATACTAGCAGCACATTTTGTTCAGAATCCTGACAGGTTTGATGTGGTTGTGGCAAGTAATTTATTCGGTGATATATTATCAGACCTTGGACCTGCTGTGGTAGGTGGAATGGGTATTGCTCCAGGCGCTAATATTAATCCAGAAAAAGAGTTCCCAAGCATGTTTGAGCCTGTTCATGGAAGTGCCCCTGATATAGCAGGAAAAAAATTAGCAAATCCAATTGCTTGTATTTGGACCGCTTCGATGATGTTAGATCATTTAGGAGAAATAGAAGGAGCTAAATTAATAGTAAATGCAATTGAAGAAATTATTTCAAGTGGTAAGGTTCTAACTAAAGATTTAGGTGGAAATGCCAATACTGAGGGAGTTACTAATGCAATTATTGAAAAAATAAAAAGGCTTTGATTATTTTCTTTTAGTATGTGATAAAAAAAACATAAGTGGGTCGATATGTGGGTCGAAACTATTGATTAAATATGTATTTATTTGCTTATTTATGACAACAATACCGCCAAAACATACAGAATTGATCAGTATTTAACAAAATGGCCGAAAGCTGTCGCGATCAAATCAAAACTTACCTTAATAGTCAGGGTTTTTTGTTAAATAGCTGTTTTTACATATTATTTTAATTTAAGAAAATCCTATTTATAAACTTCAGAATAAAATTCATCTACTTGTCTTACTTCTTTTATTATAGTATTCATTCTCAACAATGTGAAGAAATGGTTAATAAGATTTATTATTTTTTTATAGTATAAATCTTGATTGATTTCTTTTACTTTATTTTAATAATCTTTTAAATTTTTATATACTTTTACATCAAATTTATTCTATGAAAATAGGTGTCCCCAAAGAAATCAAACCTCAAGAAGCTCGTGTTGGATTGACACCATCTGGAGCAGCAACTTTAGTTTCGGACAGTAATGAAGTTTTTATTCAAAAAAGTGCTGGAATTGATAGTGGTTTTTCAGATGAAGAATATATTGCAGCAGGCTGCAATATATTAAGTTCAATACAGGAAATATACTCTATTGCCGATATGATAGTTAAAGTAAAAGAACCATTAAAACCTGAATATTCTTTGATTAAACCAAATCAATTAATATTTACATATTTTCATTTTGCTTCAAGTGAAACTCTTACTAAGGCCATGATCAAAAGTAAAGCAATTTGTATTGCTTATGAAACTGTAGAAAAAAATAAAGGCTTACCACTTTTAGTTCCCATGTCTGAAGTTGCTGGAAGAATGGCAACTCAACAAGGAGCTAAATATTTAGAAAAGCCTCAAGGAGGGTTAGGGATTCTTTTAGGAGGAGTTCCTGGTGTTGCTCCAGCTAATGTTTTAATATTGGGAGGAGGTGTAGCTGGAACAGAAGCTGCGAGAATGGCTGCTGGATTGGGAGCCAACGTTACATTGTTAGACACTAATTTAGATAGACTAAAATTGTTGGGTGATGTTCTTCCTCCAAATGTAACCATACTTTATTCAGATTCATCTACAATAAGTAAACATATTAAAACTTCACATTTGATTATTGGAACAGTTTTAATTCCAGGTGCGAAGGCTCCAAAATTAATCACTAAAGAAATGCTAAATGATATGCAAAAAGGGGCTGTACTTGTAGATGTTGCTATTGATCAAGGTGGTTGCTTTGAGACAAGTATTCCAACAACTCACGACAAGCCTATTAATACTATTAATGGTATAGTTCATTATGCGGTAACAAATATGCCTGGAGCGGTTCCAAACACATCCACAAAAGCTTTAACAAATGCTACTATCTCATATACTCGAGAATTAGCTTCCAAGGGATGGAAAAAGGCATGTATTGAAAACTCTTATTTAGTTAAAGGTTTAAATATTGTTAGTGGAAAAGTTGTGTATAAAGAGGTAGCAGAATCATTTTCACTACCCTTTGAGTCAGTTGACAATTTTTTGAATTAAAATTGATTATATTTGACTGTGAAAGTTACCCCAACTCGCTTCAATCTTTTTATGTTTTTTAAACTTCCCTCTGCATGGTGGTCCGGAGTAAGATTGTATGAAATAAACTCAGATAAATGTATTGTTAAAGTTAAGCACAGATGGATTAATCAAAACCCGTTCAATTCAATGTTTTGGGCAGTTCAGGGAATGGCAGCTGAAATGACTACGGGAGCTTTTTTAACTCGTGAAATTAATTCAAGTGGTCATAACATATCTATGTTGGTGGCTAACAATACTGCTAAATTTACTAAAAAAGCAACAGGTCAAATTCGCTTTGTTTGTGATCAAGGACTAGAAGTAAAAAAACTTATTGAAAAAGCTATCACTACAGGTGATGGTCAAACCCTATGGATTGATTCTAAAGGATACAATGAAGATAGCACGCTTGTTTCTCATTTCTCCTTTGAATGGTCTGTTAAACTTAGAAAATAATGAAACCATCTTTTTTTAATGATTTATCTATACCGGTAATTGCGGCGCCATTGTTTTTAATTTCAGGTCCAAAATTAGTTATAGCTTGTTGTAAAAGTGGAGTAGTTGGAACAATCCCTGCTCTAAACCATAGAACAACCGAAGGGTTTGAACAATGGGTGATTCAAATTAAAGAAGAACTTGAAGTTTTTGAAAAAGAAACTGGAAAAAAAGCGGCTCCTTTTGGTGTAAATTTGATTGTTCACGCAACAAATATGAGAGTTCAGGCTGACTTGGCAGTTTGTGTAAAGCATAAAGTTCCCATAATTATTACCTCTTTAGGTGCTGTTCCTGAATTAGTCAATACTGTTCATGGTTATGGTGGTTTAGTTTACCATGATGTAATAAAAAAACGTCATGCCGAAAAGGCTTCAGAGGCTGGTGTAGACGGACTTATTTTGGTAGCTGCTGGAGCTGGAGGTCATGCAGGAACTCTTCACCCAATTCCTTTGATAAATGAAATACGTAGTTTCTTTAATAAAACCATTATATTATCAGGGTGTTTAAGCTCTGGAAAAGATATAGCTAGTGCTTTACAAATGGGTGCAGACTTTGCTTACATGGGAACTAGATTTATTAATGTTACTGAAAGTAATGCAAGTGAAGATTATCGACAAATGATTATTGATAGTTCTGCTGAAGACATAGTCTATACTGCGGCAGTATCTGGAGTTCATGGTAGTTTTTTAAAACCAAGTTTAGAGGCAATGGGTATTACTGAAGATCAATGGATAAAATCTAAAAAAGTTGATTTTGGAAGTGAATTAGATGTAGCTAAAGCAGAAGCTCAAGCCTGGAAAACTATTTGGTCTGCAGGTCAGGGAGTTACAGCTATTAACGATGTCCAAACTACAGATTCTTTAGTAACTCAACTTAAGGTTCAATTTGAATCTTCAATTAAAGAGCAAATAAAGTTACTTGAAATATTTAAGTAGAACTTTTATTTAGTATTAATCAATCGGTAAATAAATATAGCCGTTCTTGATGTCAGAGCTTCCATTGTTTTAAGGTTTACAGTTTCCTGTGGAGTATGAGCCCCTTCACCCATTGTCCCGAGTCCATCTAAAGCATCAACATAATCTGCAACAAAAGAGACGTCTGCAGCTCCTCTTTTTCCTGGATCATATGGAAGTACTTCACCTTGATTAAGTGATAGACTTACATCACTTAACTTTTTTAAAAGGTTTATATTTCCCTTTGTTGGTCCCATTGCAGGATAACTATCGGTAAAAGATATTGTTGTTGATGTATGAGGCAATGATTCACTGACAATTAATGTCATTTTATCTCTAGCACGCTTTTTTTGTTCTTCAGAAATAAAACGTAAACCTCCATTTACTTTTGCAACTTGTGCAATTACATTAGTTTTTCCAAAAACAACACCTTCACTTTTTTTATTATCATAATCTACAAAAGTTCCACCCATTAAATTTCCTGGATTAAAAGTTAATAACTCTTCACCTCGAACTTTCTCGTAAAACTGACTTAAAACTCGACTAATTTCAAAAACAGCTCCTGCTCCAACAGATTCTCTAAAAATTCCTGATGAATGAGCTCTTTTACCTGTAGATGTAACACTCCAACCTGACGCACCTCTTCTTGCAATAGTTGCATTGTTATACCCTGTTGAGTTTTCAAAACCCAATGCAATATCACTATTTTTTGCAGATTCAATTAAATCTTTTCTTGATATACTTAATGGTTTCCCTGTACTCTCTTCATCTCCTGTCATAGCTATTGTTATAGTACAATTATTTAGTAATTTTAAATCATGTAAAGCTTTAAGAGCATAAAGCATAACTACGTTTCCGCCCTTCATGTCATTGCCTCCAGGAGCATATGCAATTGTATCTTTTCTTTCAAAAGTTTGAAAAGGACTATTCTCTTCAAATACTGTATCTAAATGTCCAATAAGAAGAAGTTTTTTCCCTTTAACCCCTTTTTTAAATGCAAACAGGTGACCGGCTCTATTCATTTCCTTAGGCATTTCAATCCACTCAGTAGAGAAATTTAAATCATCAAAAGCATCACTAAAAACATTCCCAACCATTTTAACACCTTTTGTATTTAAAGTTCCGCTATTAATGTTTACAACTTTTTCTAAAAAAATAATTGCATCTTGTTGATTTACATTTACTTGCTTTAATATTTTTTTTTCTAGTCTAGAAAGTTTTGTTTGACTAAAGCAAATAAATTGAGTTAAGAATAGTGTAAAAAATAAAATATTTTTGAATAACATATTATAAGTTTTTTGTTAATGATTTTACAATTTTATTTTCTTCAAAAAATGTTTGAAGCATAACCTTTATTGACGTGTATGCTGGAACAGCAACAATTAATCCTATTGTTCCAAAAAGAGTTCCAGTAGCTATAATTATTATAAAAATTTCTAATGGATGAGATTTTACAGATTTTGAAAATATGTATGGTTGACTAAAAAAATTATCAATTACTTGTCCAAAAGCAAAACCTAAAAGCACATAAGTTGTTTTTGGAAGAATAACTTCTGTAAAAGATGCATCAATAAAACTTGTCATAGTTAGAGCACTAATTAAAAAGGCTCCAATTATAGGTCCTAAATAAGGAATTAAATTTAGTAAAGCACATAAGAAAGCGATTATAAAAGCATTTGAAACTCCAAATATTAGTAATACTGAAGTATATATTATTAATAAAATAATTATCTGAAAAACGAGTCCAATAAAATATCTAGAAAGTAGGTCTTTAATTTTCTCAAGAGCTATTTTGAATTTTGATTCTTGATCGTCTCTTATGAAAATTAGAGCTGTTTTTTCTAAAATATTACTATCCTTAAGAAGAAAGAAACTGGCAAAAATTATTGAGAAAAGTCCAATTGTAAAATTACTTAAAGTTCCAATAAATCCATTTAAAATATTCGGAATACTACTAAATCCAATATTAGAAAATATATTATTTGAAATTGTATTTTTATTTAAAATTGAATTATTCCAGCCAATAAAATCATTTATTTGTGAGCTTAAAAATATAAACTTATTTTCAAGTTCTTCAACATCTAACAAAGACAAACTATCTCCTTGTTTTAATATTAAAGGAACAAATAATGAAAACACACCAATAATTAATGTAATAAAAAATAGAAGAGTAAATGAAGCAGCCCATAGAGGTGGAAATTTTAATTTTTTTTCTAAAAACAAAACTATTGGCCTTCCTAGCAATGCTAAAACTGCTGCAATAGCTAGGTGAATAATTAATTCATTTAGAGTGTAAAGTAAATAAACTCCCAATAAAATAATTAAAACTTTATAAATAGCAATTAAAATTCCTTTAGCAATATTATTAGATTCCATGTATATAAAGATATAAAACTACTGTAACTTATTTATTTTGTAGATAAGAAAGTATTGAAACAGTTTGTGTTACATAAAGTGCGGCTGT
Organism: Candidatus Marivariicella framensis; assembly: GCF_982709265.1. Classification (NCBI taxonomy): domain Bacteria; kingdom Pseudomonadati; phylum Bacteroidota; class Flavobacteriia; order Flavobacteriales; family Flavobacteriaceae; genus Candidatus Marivariicella; species Candidatus Marivariicella framensis. Next base: position 69,665 of record NZ_CEXPNT010000001.1, read on the forward strand.
TTCAGTTCTCAGTCTTTGCATACCTAAGCTAATAGGTGAGTAGTTTTTTAAGATGGCTGCTTTTATTTCATTTTTGCTAAAATCCCCTTCTGGTCCAATTAAAACTATTAGTGGTTTAAATTCTAAAGAAAGATTAGCAATATGATTTTTATTTAGGTCGTCACAGTGAGCAATAAGTTTTTGATGAACACTATTTTTTAATAAAAATTTTTTGTAGAAAATTAGATCTTCTATCTCCGGTAAATAAAATTGTTTAGATTGTTTCATTGCACTAATTGCAATTTTTTGAAAACGGTTTAAATTAATTTTTTTTCTTTCGCTATTTTCTGTTTTTATAAAATGAATTTTTGTGATACCAATTTCTGTTGCCTTTTCAATAAACCACTCCATTCTATCATTACTTTTAGTCGGTGCGATAGCTATTTCGAGTCCGTAACGGGTGTCATTAGTCTTGGTGGCTTCAATTTTTTTAACTTCTGTATTTTTATTTCCTACTTGAGTTAATTCCCCTTTCCATTTTAAACCTTTTCCATTTGTAACTGTAATATTGTCACCAGGAACTTTTCTTAAAACTTTATAAATATGCTTGCTTTCTTCTGGTGAAAAAATAAAAGCGTCAGTTTCTAAATGAATTTTTGAATTGTAAAATAAACTCATTTTAAAATGACATTCTTGGATTAGCAACTGATGATAAATCACTAAATTTTTTATTTAAAAACTTATAGTAGCCTGCAACTCCTACCATTGCAGCATTGTCAGTTGTGAATTCAATAGAAGGAAGGTAAATACTCCATCCATTATTTTTTTCTTTTTTTCTTAAAAAATTTCGTATTTCGCTATTAGCAGAAACTCCTCCTCCAATTACTACAGAGCTTATATTAGTTTTCTGTACAGCCATTTCTATCTTTTGAGTTATAATTTTTATTAAAGTTAATTGGATACTACTACAAAGATCGTTAAGATTTTCATCAATAAATTTAGAGTTTTTATTCTTCTCTTTTTCTATAAAGTTTATAAAGGCAGTTTTACACCCACTATAGCTAACATTTAATTCTTTCACTTTAGGAACAGGAAATGTGAATTTTTCAGAATTCCCATTTTTTGATAATTGATCAATTAATGGTCCAGAGGGATAATCAAGACCCATTTTTTTTCCACATTTATCAAAAGCTTCTCCTATAGCATCATCAATAGAAGTACCAATAATTTCCATATTAAAATGATTTTTAACAATCATGATTTGAGTATGACCTCCAGAGACATTAACACCTATGAATGGAAAACTTGGAAGCTTTTGGTGTTTATTGTCAATGAAATGAGCTAAAATATGAGCTTGCATATGATTAATTCCAATTAATGGAATATTTAAACCCATTGCCATGGATTTTGCAAAACTATTTCCAACAAGTAATGATCCTAATAGACCTGGACCTTGTGTGTAAGCTATTGCGCTTAATTGATTTTGTTTTACTTCTGCTCGTTTTAGAGCTTGTTCAACAACAGGGATTATATTTGCTTGATGTGCTCTTGAAGCTAATTCAGGAACAACTCCACCATATTGACTATGAATTTCTTGGTTGGTTATACAATTTGACAGAACTTTGTTGTGATTTAAAACTGCAGCAGCAGTGTCATCACATGAAGATTCAATTCCTAAAATGTAGCACGGTTTTTGTTTCATAAATGAAATAGTAACTTCACAAAAATAAACGATTAGCATCAAACGGAGATATAAAATATCAATTGGACTTTTTACAGCAATAATTTTAATTTTATTGCCAGTGTTTTATATGCTTAAAACAGGTAGTATACAAGAAAAAGTAATTCAAAGTTTAACTAATAAAATAAGTGAAAAGTATAATGTTGACATTAGTATTGATTCATCTGAGTTGTCTTTTCAAGATGGAATTGTATTAAAGAATATTTTGTTTAATGATCATTTTAAAGACACGTTGGTCTATGTCAAGAATTTGAAAACTAACCTGAAATCAATTGAAAAACTTATTGAAGGAGATGTTCGGTTTTCTAATCTGCATTTGGATGGAATGATTCTTAAAATCAAAAAGTATTCGAAAGAGGAGGTTAACAGCCTGCAATTTTTTTTAAACATTCTAAATTCAAAAAAAGACACTTCTAAACTCTCACCCATTATATCTGTTTCTTCTTTTAAAATTGATAACAGTGAGGTAAGATTTCCAAATGATATCAATTCGTATAAAATACTTAAACTAAAATTGAATAATCTGATTGCTGGACCAGATTTTATTGAATCAGATACAATTGATGGTGAATTTGAAACATCAAATATTAATTCTTTTTCATTTAAATCTAATTCATTTAAATACTTAGGATGTTCTTTTTCTATAAATGATTTTTCTTTTGTTTCTAATCAAGTTGAGTTGAATGGGGATATTGAGTTTGGTAAATCTGCTGGAGATTTTTTTGACGACTTTGAAACATCAGAAATTATTTCCAAAATTCAAATTTCAAATTTTAAACCAGCTAAAATTGGTATAAAAATAGACTCATTATTCAATGTGTCAGGTGAATTGGATTTGTTGGGTTCTTTAAATTCAATTAATATTAGGAATGCAAAACTTGATTTTGGCTTTTCAAAACTAAATGGTGATATAAATATTTTAAATTTCTTTTCCGAAAAAGAAAATATTTTTTCTGGACATATTACAATTGACACTTTAGGCTTAAGTGATTTGAATAATATCATAAAAACTTCAGTCCCTCAATTAGACAATTTAAAAAATCAAAAAATAAACAAGTTTGATTTAAGAGGTATTTACTCTAATAATACTTGGGATTTAAACACCATTATTAAAACTAGTTTTGGAGATTTTAAATCTGAATTAATCAACAATAAATTTGACCAGAATTATAACTCAATTTTAATCGATATTAACAATTTGAATTTATCAAAGCTATACAAGTCAAGTCCTTATGGTCTTGTTTCGGCAAATTTGAAACTAGATTTAAAAAATGGATTTGCAGACTGGAATCTAAATGAAGGTCATTTAACTAACAAAAATTTTAATGTAATAAATTTTAAAGCAAATGGTATAGGAGATTTTAAGAAAGGAACTTTTTTATGGAGTGCAAGTGAAGATTTGGAAGTTTCATTAAGTGAAGTCGAATATGATTTTTCTACAGAAATTAACAAACTAAGTTCAGTTATAAATTTAAAGTCTTATGATTTATCCAACATTAACAGACAAATCGGAGGAGGTAAAGCTATTTTAACTGGAGTTTTTAAAAGTAAAATTGAAGGACAATCAATTGACGATGCATCAATTATTTTGACAGTTCAAGATTTAAAATTAAATCATAATGGTGGAATTTTAAATTCCAGCGATTTTTATCTAAATAGCTTTAATAATAATGGTTTACGTAATTTTTCAATAATTAACTCTTCTTGGCTATCAGGAGAAGCAGTTGGAAGGTTTGATCTTAGTAAAACAAAATTATTAATTAATAATGCTTTATCAGAAACTTTTCCAATTATTCCAAAATTAAAACTTTTTAAAGTTCAGGAAGTTGAATTTAATTTTATATTATCAAAGGACTTGGTGAATATATTAAATACTGATATTCAAAGCACAGAAGATTTTAATTTAATCGGATATCTTAGTAGTGAGGAATACAAGTCTTATTTGGATATAGAAGTTCCCTTTTTTCAATATCAAGATTTTTTTGCACAAGGATTAAAGGTTACTTTGAATAATAAATCATCTAATAGAGATAGTAGATTGGTTATTAATAAGACTATTTATAAAGACTCTAATCTTGGCAGATTTTCATTAGGGAGTAAAAGAAATGAAAATAAATTATCTATTAATGCTAAGTTGAATTCATTGATTAGTGGCGGTGATGAATTTAATTTAAATTTCAATATTGAGAAGCTCAATAAAAGTAAAAACATATTTTATTTAACAGAATCTTCAATTTTTTTTAACAATGAAAATTGGAAATTGAAAGAATCAGAAAATGATCCCATTATTTATGATTATGCATATAACTTGATTGAAGTTAGTGATTTCAAAATAAGTTCAGGAGTATCTGAGGTTAAAATTAAAGGATTTTATAAAGGAACAGATGACTTTGATGTGATTTTAGATGTTAAAAACACTAATCTGAATCAATTGTTTAAACAAAATGAAAATTTTAAAACTAACGGCTTGTTTAATTCTAGTTGGGAAATAAAAAGAACTCCAAAAGATAATTCATTTAAAGGTTATATTAATTCACCTGAAGTAAGTATAAATAAAGTTTTGGTTGGCGAATTTAATTTGAATATGGCAGGAAATACTCTGTTAAATTCTTATTCAATAGATTGGGGTTTAATCAAAAATAATAATAAAACTTTTTCAGGAATTGGAAATTTAATTTTTAACAAAACATCATCCAAACTTGATTTAGATATTTTATTTTCAAAATTTGACATTTCATTTTCTTCGCCTCTGGGTAAGAATTCAATATCAAATATTCATGGGGTTTTAGATGGAGATTTAAATATTTGGGGTGATTTTAATAATCTTCAAAATACTGGTTTAATTAATTTAGATAAAGCAAGTTTTTCTGTTCCTTATTTGAATGTTGATTATACTTTATCTAATAATACTAAATTAAATTTTTATAATAAAGTTTTAGAATTTTCGCCAACCAAAATCATTGATAATATTTCTGAAACAAAGGCTAACTTTCAAGCAAAATTCTCTCATTCAAACTTTACAGATTGGAATATGGATCTATCTGTCGACTCTGGAGGAATCCTATTGCTTAACAAAAAAGAAACTTCTGATGCTTTGTTTTATGGGAAGGGATTCTTGTCAGGAGATATATCAATGATAGGTCCTGTTAAAAACCTTAAGCTTAAAGTAAATGGTTTAACCGCACCAGGAACATCAATTAAAATACCCTGGAAGAATACCCAGGAAATTTCTGATATTTCTTTTATAAAGTTTATTGATAAAAACACTAAAATAAAAACAAATAAATCAATTGATTCTGAGCCATTAATTAATGAAATTTCTGGTTTAGAAATGTTTTTCGAATTAGATATAAATAATGATGCGTCCGTAGAAATCGTTGTAGATCGATCTTCTGGAAGTTATTTAAGTGGAAGAGGATATGGAAAGTTGTTGATGGAAATTAATACAAAAGGCAAGTTTAATATGTGGGGTGATTTTACAACTACGGATGGAATTTATAATTTTAAAAATCTTGGTCTTTTAGATAAAAAATTCAATCTAGAACCTGGTGGAACAATTGTGTGGGATGGTAATCCTTTGGAAGCTCAAATGAACTTAAATGCACTTTATGAAGTTCCAGGAGGGGCAAACCCAGCTATTCTATTAGACAACCCAAACTTTAATAAAAAAATTCCAACGGAATTAGGGATCAATTTGCAGGGAAACTTATTAAAACCTGATAATCCAATTTTTGAAATATTTTTTCCTAACACAAGTGGGACTGTAGTATCTGAAATTAACTATCGATTAGCAGATTCTCAAAGGAGACAACTTCAAGCAATTTCTCTTCTTTCTCAAGGTATATTTATTAATGAGGTTAGTTTTTCTGTTGAGGGAATTACTAATAATTTATTTGAAAAAGCATCTGACATGTTTACTTCCATCATAGGAGATAAAGATGAGAAGCTTAAAGTGGGAATTAATTATCTTCAGGGCGATAGAAATTCAGATTTAGATATTTTTTCAGAAGATAGACTTGGGTTGACCTTATCTACCCAGGTAAGTGATAAAATACTTATAAATGGAAAAATTGGTGTTCCCATAGGAGGTGTAAATGAAACTTTAATTGTAGGTGATGTTCAAATTGATTTTATTTTAAACGAAGATGGCTCGCTTAAAGCAAAGGTTTTTAATAAGGAAAATGAATTTCGTTATATAGGTGATAAATTAGGGTATACACAAGGCCTAGGTATTTCATATAATGTTGATTTTAATACTTTTAAGGAATTGATTAATAAAATAGTTAAAGAAGAACAATAGTTCAAAATTCAACATATAAGTTGGTTTTTGATTAATTTAAAACTAACTTTTTTTATGCCATTAAGAATAGTTAAATTTGTCGATTATTTATGCAAATGAAAAAAATTAAAAAAATTGGCGTTTTAACTTCAGGAGGAGATGCTCCTGGAATGAATGCTGCGGTCAGAGCAGTAGTGAGATCAAGTGTATACAACAATATTGAGTGCTTTGGGATTTACAAGGGCTACCAAGGAATGATTGAAGGATCAATTAAAAAATTAAATGCTAGAAGTGTAAATAATATAATTAATAAAGGAGGGACTGTGCTCAAAACAGCCAGGTGTCAAGAATTTTATAGTAAAGAAGGAAGACAAAAGGCATTTAATAAAATTAAAGAATATGAGATTGATGCACTTGTAGTAATTGGTGGTGATGGATCATTTACTGGTGCTATTCTTTTTACAAAAGAGCATAATATTCCAATTATAGGTATTCCAGGTACCATTGACAATGATATTTCAGGAACTAGCTTTACTATAGGATTTGATACGGCATTAAATACGGTAGTGGAATCAATTGATAAAATTAGAGATACTGCTATATCACATAATCGTTTATTTATAGTTGAAGTTATGGGTAGGGATGCTGGACACATTGCTTTAAATGCTGGAATTGGCGCTGGAGCAGAAGAAATTTTAATACCTGAAGAAAATATGGGGCTTGAAAGATTGTTAGAGTCGCTTAAAAAAAGTCAAAAGTCTGGAAAATCTTCAAGTATTGTAATGATTGCTGAAGGTGATAAAACTGGTAAAAATGTTTTTGAAATTGCATCATACGTAGAAAACAATATGCCTGAATACGAAGTGAGAGTTTCAGTTTTAGGTCACATACAAAGAGGTGGAGCACCTTCATGTTTTGATAGAGTTTTAGCATCGAGAATGGGAGTACATGCTGTTGATTCTCTTATAAGTGGAACTTATAATGTGATGGTTGGCATAAAAGATGATATTATGGTCATAAGTCCATTAGAAGAAGCGATAAAAGGACAAACTGAAATCAACAAGAATTTAATTCGTGTTTCAGAAATACTGTCTATATAATTCATTTAAATTTTAATTAAAAAAAATATTATGTCTTTAAGAATAGGAATAAATGGTTTTGGACGAATAGGGAGAATGGTTTTTCGTTCTGCTATGGAACAAGATGATATTGAAGTTGTAGCTATTAATGATCTATTAGAAATTAATCATTTAGCTTATCTTTTAAAGTATGACTCAGTTCATGGAAGGTTTACTGGAACTGTTGAGGTTGATGGTAACAGCTTAATTGTTAATAATAAGACAATTTTAATTACAGCTGAGCGTAATCCTGAACATATATCTTGGGGCTCAATGAACACTGATGTTGTAGCTGAATGTACAGGTATTTTTACATCTATTGAAAAAGCCAACCTTCATATTAAAGGTGGGGCAAAGAAAGTTGTGATTTCTGCTCCTTCTCCAGATGCTCCAATGTTTGTGATGGGAGTCAACCATGAAAATATTAAATCCAGTGATTTAATCGTTTCAAATGCATCATGTACCACAAATTGTCTTGCTCCAATAGCCAAAGTTTTAAATGATAATTTTGGAATTAAAGAAGGTTTGATGACTACTGTTCATGCTGCTACAGCTACTCAGTTTGTTGTGGATGGTCCTTCAAAAAAAGATTTTAGAGCGGGTAGAAGTTCGTTAATAAATATAATACCTGCTTCAACAGGTGCAGCAAAAGCAGTTGGGAAGGTAATTCCTGAACTGCATGGGAAATTGACTGGAATGTCATTTCGTGTTCCTACTGCTAATGTCTCAGTTGTTGACTTGACTGTTAAGCTCTCTAATAAAACTTCCTATGAAGAAATTAAAGCTAAAATGCTTAATGCTTCAAAAAATAATTTAAAAGGAATTTTAGGGTATGTGGATGAGCCTGTAGCATCTCAAGACTTTATAGGTGATTCAAGAACTTCTATTTTTGATGCTGAAGCTGGAATGGAGTTGAATGATAGTTTTTTTAAGATTATATCTTGGTATGATAACGAATGTGGATACTCTAATAAACTTTTAGATCTAGCTAAATATGTAAAACAAGTTTAATTATGATTTTAGTCGTAGATAGTGGCTCTACTAAGACTGATTGGATTTCAATTGATGATATTGGATCAGTTTTATTTTCAACTCAGACCCTAGGTTTAAACCCTCAGGTTTTATCAAGTGCCATATTAAATGAAAGAATAATTAACAACTACGATCTTTATCAAAATAGAAATGAGGTGACTAAGCTTTTTTTTTATGGAGCAGGATGCGGTGTTAGCTCCTCTAAAAAAAGAATTGAGAAAATCTTTAGAGAAATTTTCTCTAACGCAGAATTAGACATTAAAGAAGACACCTATGCAGCTGTGTATTCTGCTTTCAAGCCAGGGGAGCCCTCTATAGTATGTATATTAGGTACAGGTTCAAATTGCACATATTATAATGGTAAAGACATTGAACAAAGAGTAGTTTCTTTAGGTTACGTTTTAATGGATGAAGCAAGCGGTAATTTTTTTGGCAAACAATTGATAAGGAGTTATTACTTCAAAGAAATGACAGAAGAACACTCTAAAGCATTTGAAAATGAGTTTAAGCTTGATCCAGATACTGTTAAAGAAAACATTTACAGGAAAGAAAATCCAAATACTTATCTTGCAACATTTGCCAAGTTTCTTATTGATAGAAAAAGTCATCCTATAATGAAAGGCATTATTCATAATGGGCTTAAAAGGTTTATAGAACATCAAATTTTACAGTTCAACAACAGTAGGGAAGTTCCAATTCATTTTGTGGGATCTATCGCGTTTTATCTTCAGGATGAAATAAAAGAAATACTAATTGAATATGAGCTAAGTATTGGAAGTATAATTAGAAGACCAATAGATGGTCTTCTAAATCATCATAAATTACAAATAGATAATTTGATTTAACTTTAATCATGCGCAATCATACTTATTTCAACTCTTACATTTTTAGGTAGAGTCTTTACAGCTAATGTTTCTCTTGCTGGAGCTATTTCATTTTCAAAAAACTCTCCATAAACTTCATTTACGGACTGAAAATTATCCATATTGTTAAGAAAAATTGTGCTCTTTACAACATTTTTAAAACTCATGTTAGCAGCATTTAAAACAGCTTTGAGATTTATCATTACCTGATTAACCTCTTTTTTAAGATCGTTTTTTATTAAATCCATTTTTGATGTTAATGGAATTTGGCCAGACAAGTATAAAATTCCATTTACTTTTACAGCTTGATTGTATGGTCCAATTGGTGCTGGAGCATCAGAAGTTAGAATAATTTCTTTTTTCATAATTATTTAATTTAATTTTCTGTCAGGTTCTCTGTTTTTTTCGTATTTAATATCACTTAATAATCCAGATTTTATACCAATAAAAAAGTTCCAGGATGCTCTATTAGAAAAGGGAACCCAATCAAAACTCATTCTCCAGCTATTTAGATCTCTATCAAAACCTAAAGAGGTATATGTAAATCCTTTCCCTTTAAAATCATAACCAGAGGATGCTGATACTTGCCATTTTGGAGTTAAGGTAACGTTTGAGCTAAACATTAGTGAGTTATTTGATATTTCTCGTTCCTGCCTTCGATTACTATATGTAAAGGACCAGGCAACTTTAAAATCCCATGGTATCTTAGTTTTGTATAAAGGATATTTACTTTCTGATTGAGCCTCTTTAAATTGATTCATCCTTTTGCCATCTAATTTTACTGCTCTTCCAAATAAACCATCATTTCTTCCACCGCTAGAAGCTGTTTCCTTATCCTTGGATTCTTCTTCTTCTCTATCGTTTTTTGAATCAGTTTCAAAATCTTTATTGGATATTGAATAGTTCATATTTATATTAGCACTAGTCATTCTTAAAAAAGATCCACCTGTTTTATAATTGAAGGTTCCGTATCTTCTTTTGTTTTCATCTAAAGCATATGGATCAAAAGTAGCTCCAAGGTTCATATTTAATTTATTATTAAGAGCTTTAAATCCTGTTGACATTCTTACAGGAGACCACTTTAAGGAATCTGAAGATACATTGTAGCTTGTTGCAAAATTTAAATTATCAAGAAGTTTTATTTTTTTTGGATCTGTTTTTGTTGAGTCTTTGTCAGTTACCTTAGCTTCAAAAGAGTTATTAACTGTTATGCCAACATTACTGGAAAAAGAATTGCCTGGAGTACCAAACAAACCTCCTTCAAACCTTGAATAGGATGCAGTATTTCCGTCAGCATCTATTATGTATGTGTCATAATATTGGTCTTCAAAACTTGGATTATAGCTATATGAAATATTAGGCCTTATAGTATGTCTAATTGATTGAATTTTTTTATCCACACCGAAATTAAAAGTACCATAAATGGTAGTGCCAATACTAGAGTTAAGGTTGTAGGTTCTAAAAGCATCAAATTTTCTTATTGTATCCTTAACTACTATTTCTGATTCTTCGTTATAATTGTTATATCTTATTGTTTGAGGAGTCCACACCTCTTGATATGAACTTCCAACAGAAATACTCAAGTGTTTTAATAATTTAAAATTTGTACTTAATGGAATATTATGTATCATTCCTGATCTAGCCTCTTTAAACATTTCGGATTTAAACAAATTATCTTCAGTAGTAATAATTCTATTTTCAGCCCTAGAAGTATATTGAAAATTTATGTTTTGTAAAATCCCTTTTTTACCTCCCTCTTTGGGTGCAAAAGGGAAAATCCTTTCCATATTTGTTTGAAGAGTAGGCAATGTTAAGTTTACATTTTTAGTTTGAGAATTTTGCGACATAGCTGAAGTCATAGAAATATTAACTCTGGGAGAGCCAGGGAATGTTTTTGAATATGAAACTGAAGAACTTAAGTTGTTATTTAAGAAATTAGGATTATTTAATTGATTAACGGATTGCTGATAATAATCACTACTTCCAAAGTTTACAGAAGCTGAAAATGTTGAGTAGGGAGAAGCTTTAGCATCTTTACTGTGAGACCACCTGAAGTTAAACACTGTAGATTTAGAATAGCCGGATAATCCTCTTTCACCACTAACTAAATTTTCATATCTAAAACTTAAATCTCCGTTATAGTTATACATCCTTTTATATTGGGTGTCTGCTCTAAAACCATAACTTCCATTTGTATAATAATCTCCAATTAGAGCAAGATTAAAATAATCAGATAAATTAAAATAATATCCCCCATTCTGAATTGCATAACCTCGATTATTGTTTTCCCCAATTGAAGGGAAAATAAAGCCAGATGACTGGTTTTGAGTTGTAGGAAAGTATGCAAATGGAAGCATTACAGGAGTTGGGACATCAGCTATGTACATATTTGTAAACCCTGTCACTATCTTTCCTCCTGGAACAAGCTTACCTTTTCTTACTCTAAAATAATAATCAGCATCATCTAATTCACCTCCAGTAGTTACTTTTGCATCTTTAATATAGTAAACTGAATCATTTTGTTTTTTAGTGTAATTTGAGTAGACATTCATTCCGCCTTGATCTGTTTTCGAATTCCATATTAGTGCTTTTTGTGTATCAAAATTATACCTAATTGAGTCAGGGTTTATTTCGTTAACACCCTGCTTAAAAAAAGGATATTGGACTAGTGTTCCACTTGTGTCTATAATTCTTCCTGCGTAGACTTCTTTTTCTTTATAGTCAAGAATTATTATCCCAGAGCGAAGAGTTATGTCTCCATAATATAACTCAGCTTTATTATAGAGGTATAGTTTGTTTTCTTTTCTATTTATTCTAACATAATCCTCAGCATTATATGTAATCATGTCAAGAAGAAGAGGGTTTTTAATATTAGTGCTATCAAGAATTTGGGTATTTTGAACTTTAATATTATTTAGTTTTAATGAGTCAATTTGCCCATAGGAGGCTAAGCTCCATAAAAATATGAACAATGATGATGTATAACTAAACTTTGACTGCAAGATGAAACCTCTTAAATTTGTATAGAATTTAATAATAATTCAAAATTAAGGATATTTTTATAGTTCTCCTGATAATGTAACGTTAATGAAATGAAAATCTTACACCTAAATTTATTAATATTTATAATAACTCCATGGATAATTCAATTCAACCACCCTATAAGCTCGTCTAAGAAATTTATTGTTGTTCTTGATGCTGGTCACGGTGGACGTGATACTGGCAACAATGGTAATGGTTATTTAGAAAAAAAAATTGCATTGACAATTACTCTTAAAATTGGAAAATTACTATCCAAAGACAGTGAAATTAAGGTTATATATACTCGGAAAAATGACAAGTATGTAGAGCTTAACAAACGTGCTCAAATTGCGAATGATGCTGATGCTGATTTATTTATTTCTGTTCATTGCGATGCGTTTGGATCTTCTAAAGCATTTGGAGCTGGAACTTTTGTTTTGGGATTGCATGAAAATGATCGAAACTTTAGAGTAGCTCAGAAAGAAAATTCAGTAATATTTATGGAGGATGATTACGAAAAAAAATATGATGGCTTTGATCCTAACAATCCAGAATCTGTAATTAGCCTTTTGCTCATGCAAGAAGAGTATTTGGAGCAAAGTATTTTGGCAGCAACTTCAATTCAAAATAGTTTTGTGAGCGTTCTTAAAAGAAAAGATAGAACAGTCAAACAAGCAGGTTTTTTAGTATTAAGAAACACCTATATGCCAAGTGTTTTAGTAGAAGCAGGTTTTTTGACAAATAAAAAAGAAGGAGCATATTTAAACTCATCAAAGGGCCAAAATTCAATTGCTAAAGCAGTTTCAAAGGCAATAATTGAATATAAAAATAACATAAATAAATCTATAGAAAACTTTAATGTTTACAATGGTGATATTGACTTAAAAGTCACAAAAAAAATTTCATATAAAGTGCAAATTGCAGCAAGTAAAAATAAAATAGGAACTTTTCCTTATAATTTTAAAGGATTAAAACCAATACATAGAATTAATAATGGTATAATGTATAGATACTATTATGGAGATTCTAAAAAATATAAGAATGCTAAAAGTGATTTAAGTAAAGCAATAAAAAGGGGTTTTAAAACTGCGTTTTTAGTTGCATTTTTGAATGGAAATAGTATATCAATAGAAGAAGCTAAAAAAAATGAATAAAATATTAAATCACGATTTAATTAAATTTAACTAGTTTTGTGTTATGATTAAGTATTCCAAAGAAATAAAGTCTTTTTTTTTAGTTTTGATGGGACTTTTATTGTTTGTTTTTGGATATAGTTTTCTCAAGGGACAATCTTTGTTAAAAAGTCAAAAGATCTTATATACTATCTATCCAGAGATTGAAGGTTTAATTCCAGGAGCAAAAATAACTTTAAATGGTTTATCTATTGGTTCAGTAATAAAGGCTGATTTTCTACCTGGAACAACAGATATATTAATTTCAATGAACATTCGCGGTGATATTAATTTTTCTAAATACAGTGAAGCAGTTTTATATGAAACTGGACTTATTGGTGGAAAAGCCATATCAATTGTGCCGAAATTTGATTCTGATAAGCCTGTAATTTCTGGCGACACATTAGTTTCTTTAATAAAACCTGGTTTTACCGAACTTGTTAACCGTCAAATTGCACCTTTACAAGAAAAAATAGAAAGCACTTTAACTAGTGTAGATTCCCTTTTCATTGGTGTTAGTAATGTTTTAAATGTGGACACTCAAAATAACCTAAAAAATACTTTAAAAAATCTTAGTATTTCTCTTGAAAATATTAATAATGCATCAGTTGTTCTGTCTAATCTTTTAGTCTCTAATCAAGATAATTTCTCTACCACTATGGATAATTTATCTAATACTTCGAAGAACCTATCAATAATAACGGATTCTCTTACTGCAATTAATTTTTCACATACTGTTAAGCAATATGAAATCGTTGCTAATAATATTAATCAACTACTTCTGTCTTTAAAGGCAGGTGAGGGTTCAGCTGGTAAATTTTTGAAAAACGATAATGTTTATGACAGATTAGATGATGCAGCCAGTGCGTTAGAGGACCTTTTAAATGATTTAAAACAAAATCCAAAACGATATGTTCAATTTTCAATTTTCGGAAAGAAAGAAAAATCTGAAAAATAATAATTGACTTCTTTATATATGACATTTATACCTAACATTTTGTTTTTTATTGTTTTTTCAATTGGCTTGAGCCTTTTTGTAGTCAATATTAAAAAAGTAATCAGCAATATTAGATTAGGAAAAGATATTGATAGAAATGATCGTAAGAAAGAAAGGTGGATAAACATGACTCTCTTAGCTTTAGGACAATCTAAGATGGTTCATAGGCCTGTATCTGGTATTTTACACATTATAGTATATGTAGGATTTATTTTGATTAATATAGAACTGCTTGAAATCATAGTAGACGGTTTGTTAGGCACTCATCGAGTTTTTGCTCCTTATTTGGGTGGATTTTATAATTTTCTAATAGGAACATTTGAAATACTAGCCTTTCTAGTCTTTATATCAGTTATTATTTTCTGGATGCGAAGAAATATAATTAAGTTAAAACGGTTTATGAATCCTGAAATGAAAGGTTGGCCAAAAAATGACGCAGATTTCATTCTTTATTTTGAGATTGTTTTAATGTTTTTATTTTTATCAATGAATGCAACGGATGGATTATTGCAGGATTTAAATACTCCCCATTATTTGAAAGCGGGAGCTTATCCAATTTCAATATATTTACAGCCATTATATGATGGTTTTTCTCAGTCAGGTTTAATAGTTTTAGAACGCACTTTTTGGTGGTTACATATAATTGGAATTTTGATTTTTGCAAATTATTTATACTATTCAAAACATTTACATATTTTACTTGCATTCCCAAATACTTATTACGCTAACCTTGATTCAAAGGGAAAATTTAAAAATAATTCTAACGTCACAAAAGAAGTTAGGTTAATGATGGATCCAAACATTGACCCCTTTGCATCTGCCCCTTCTGAATCACCTCCAGAAAAGTTTGGTGTTTCTGATGTGATTGACATGAATTGGGTTCAGTTGCTTAATGCGTATACATGTACTGAATGTGGCAGATGTACTAGCGAGTGTCCCGCCAATCAAACTGGAAAAAAATTATCACCAAGAAAAATAATGATGGATACACGAGATCGATTAGTAGAAGTTGGTGAGAATTACAGAAAAAATAAACAAAAGTTTATTCCTGATGGAAAAGAATTACTTAATGATTATATTTCAACAGAAGAGCTTTGGGCCTGCACATCATGTAATGCTTGTGTTGAAGCTTGTCCTATTGGAATTGATCCTTTATCTATTATTATGGATATGCGCCAATACTTAGTTATGGAAAAATCTTCAGCTCCTGGAGATTTAAATAATATGATGAGCAATATTGAGAATAATGGAGCTCCGTGGCCCTTTAATAATCAAGATAGGTTATTGTGGGCAAATGAAGATCAAATTAATTAATAAATTATTATGCAAAAAGAAGAAGTGGAAAATTATTTACATAAAAAAGTAGAGGATGGAGAAATTGTTAGCCCTGTTTTGCCAGATGGAGTTAAAAACTATTTAATTGACATTGATGGAACTATTTGTGATGATATACCAAATGAGGAGCCAGAAAGAATGGGAACAGCAGAGGTTTATCCAGACGCTTTACTAACTTTAAATAAGTGGTATGAAGAAGGTCATCTTATTTGTTTTTTCACTTCCCGAGTAGAATCCCATAGAGAAGTAACATCTGAATGGTTAAAGAAAAACGGATTTAAATATCACAGCCTTCTTATGGGTAAGCCTAGGGGGGGTAACTATCATTGGGTTGATAATCATCTTGTTAAGGCAACACGTTATAATGGAAAATTCACTGATTTGGTTGAAAAAGAAGTAACTATTGAAGTGTTTGATGATGATAATTCTTAAAAATTAAGATATGCAAATACCTACTTTAGCTTCTATGGCTGCAGAGGGCAAAAAACCTGATGTTCTTTTTTGGGTTGGTTGTTCTGGAAGTTTTGATGAAAGAGCAAAAAAAATAACAAAGGCATTTATTAAAATATTAAATCATTCAGCTATTTCTTATGCTGTTCTTGGTCCTGAAGAAAGTTGTACTGGTGATCCAGCAAAACGATCAGGTAATGAATTTTTATTTCAAATGCAGGCTATTGCTAATATTGAGGTTATGAATGCTTATGAGGTTACAAAAATAGTTACAACCTGTCCTCATTGTTTTAATACTCTTAAAAACGAATATCCGGAATTAGGTGGAGATTATCAGGTTCAACACCATACTCAGTTTCTTAAAAAATTACTTGATGATGGAAAGATAACACTTGAAGGAGGAAGTTTTAAAGGTAAGCGAATCACATTTCATGATCCCTGCTATTTGGGAAGAGCAAACAAAGTTTATGAAGCTCCAAGAGATTTAATCAAGAAATTAGATGCTGAGTTAGTTGAAATGAAAAACTGTAAGTCTAAAGGCTTATGCTGTGGTGCGGGTGGCGCTCAAATGTTTAAAGAACCCGAAAAGGGGAATAAAGACATTAATATTGAAAGAACTGAACAGGCTATCGATTCAAAACCCGATATAATAGCAACGGGTTGCCCTTTTTGTAATACAATGATGACTGATGGTGTCAAAAACAAAGAAAAAGAAGATTCTTTACCGGTTAAAGACATTGCAGAATTAATAGCTGAAGCTGAAGATCTATAAAAATGAAAACACCTTTTAACAAACTTTCAGATAATGCTAGAGTATGGATTTATCCGGCAAGCAGAAAACTCAGTGATGCTGAAGTTGTAGAAATTAAAAAATTATGTGATGATTTTACTAATCAATGGACTGCTCATGATAGTTCACTTCTAGCTTCAGTAGATATTCCATACAACAGATTTATTGTTATTGGATTAGAAACTGATTTTAATTCAGCTTCTGGCTGTTCTATTGATTCCTCCGTTCATTTTATTCAATCTTTGGAAAAACAGTATAATATTATTTTACTTGACAAAATGAATGTAACCTTTAAGCAAGGTGAATATTTAACTTATAAAAGTTTAAATGATTTTAAAGATATGGTAAAAAAAGGTTCAATAAATGCTAATACAGTTGTTTTTAATAACTTAGTTAATGATTTAGCTGGGTATAAATCTGAGTGGGAGATTCCTATGAAACACAGCTGGCATTCTCGTTTTATCAAGTAAAAAATGAAATATTTCTATAGTTTAATATTGATATTAGTTTGCATTTTAAAAACAAACTCTCAACAACCTGATCCACTTATAACATCTGATTATTTATTACAAAAAAAATGGGTAGACAGTATTTATAATTCCATTTCGTTAAAAGAGAAAATAGGTCAACTTTTTATTCCTATGGTTTTTTCTAATGGAGACTCTGTGCATTTAAAAAAAACATTAGACTTAGTAAAGAAATATAAAATTGGAGGTCTTATTTTTTCGAAAGGAAATAGTAAATCTCAAATTGAATGGAGTAATGTCTTTCAGACAGAAGCAAAGATTCCACTATTAATATCTATGGATGCTGAATGGGGAGTGGCAATGAGACTGGATGATGTTTTACCATTTCCATGGAACATGACTCTTGGAGCAGTTAATGATAATGATTTAATATATGATATTGGAAAAAGAATTGGTGAACAATCTTTAAGGTTAGGAATAAATATGAATTTTGCTCCTGTTTTAGATGTAAATACAAATCCTAAAAATTCAATTATTGGAAATAGATCATTTGGTGAATCAGTAGAAATTGTTTCAAAAAAAAGTATTGCAATTATGAAAGGAATGCATAGTGCAAATATTTTGACTTCTGGCAAGCATTTTCCTGGACATGGAGAAACATCAAAAGATTCTCATAAAACCCTACCAACTATAAAGTCTAATAAAAAACATATTTATGAAATAGAATTAGCACCTTTTAAAAAACTTATAGAAGAAGGAGTTTCATCGATCATGATAGGTCATTTAAACATCCCTAGTCTTCAGGATTCTGATCTGCCTTCATCATTATCTAAACACATAGTAACTAATTTATTAAAAAATGAATTAGGTTTTAATGGTTTAATTTTTACTGATGCACTTAACATGCAGGGGGTTTTAGGTTCAAAAATAATTGGTAACATAGATTTAGCAGCTTTTAATGCTGGAAATGATATTATTTTAATTTCTGAAAATATTCCTGAAGGAATAAGTGCAATTGAAAAGGCATATTTATCTGGTTTAATCTCTGAATTAAGATTAGAGCATTCGGTTAAAAAGATATTAAAGTCTAAATATAAATCTAATTTAAATAAATATACTCCTGTTAAGTTGTTAGATAATCCTTTAAGTTCTGCTAATGACACACTTTTGGTTTCTAAAGTTTTTCAAAGAGCTATTACTGTTCTTGAAAATAAAAATCAAATACTGCCTCTTAAAATCAATAACAAATATGGTTATTTATCTTTAGGGAAAGGCTCTGGATTGCATTTCAATAATAAGTTAAAAGCATATGCTCATGTTGATGATGTAGTTGGTTATGACTACAAAAATATTATTAATCAAGCTAAAATAAATAAATGGGACGCTATTATAATCGGGTGGCATCCTAATAAAGTCGATAATAATCCATTTCTAAACACGAAGTTTTCCTCAAAAGAAATACAATTAATAAGAAAAGTTAGTTCAAAAATACCTGTCATTGTTAATGTTTTTGCTAATCCGTATTCTGTTTATGAAATTGAAAAACTTAATAATATTAAAAGTATAATAATCAGTTATCAAAATAATGAAATTGCTCAAAAAGTAACCGTCGACTCAATGTTTGGAGTTAATGAAATTGATGGTAAAACACCTGTTAGAGCTGGTAAAAAATACCCATTAGGATCAGGTATAAAAATACTATCAAAACAGTTTTTAGGTTACTCAGAACCCTCGCTTGAGGGGTTTGATGCAAGTAAATTGAATGCTATAGATCAACTAGCAAAAACTGCTATAGACTCTTTTATGACCCCTGGGATTCAAATGTTAATTGCGAGACATGGCAAGATTGTTTATCAAAAGAATTTTGGATATCACACATATGATAAATTAACGAAAGTAACGGATTCATCAATTTATGATGTTGCTTCACTAACTAAGATATTAGCTACATTACCTCTAGTTATGAGAGATGTTTCTATAGGTAAAATAAATTTAGATACTAAGATTGGTGAATTGCTGCCTAAATGGAAAGATTCAAATAAGCAAAATATTTCATTAAAAGAAATCCTTTCTCATAATGGAAGATTACAACCATGGATTCCTTTTTATAAAGAAACTTTAACCAATGATGGTAAACCAAAGAAAAGATTTTACAATACTGAGTATTCTAGATCTCATAAATTGAAAGTAACTGAGAACTTATATTTAAAAAATAGATTTGAAAAACAAATACTCAAAAAAATCAAGCAAAGTGAACTTATTGATACTTTAAAGCTTAAATCTTATAAAAGAAAGGATAATTATTCTGACTTAACATATTATATTTTAAAACAATATCTAGAAGCAGCTCACAATACAAGATTAGATTTTCTTGTTGAAGACAAAATATACTCCCAATTAGGGTT
The DNA here is from genome assembly GCF_982709265.1 of Candidatus Marivariicella framensis. Lineage (NCBI taxonomy): Bacteria > Pseudomonadati > Bacteroidota > Flavobacteriia > Flavobacteriales > Flavobacteriaceae > Candidatus Marivariicella > Candidatus Marivariicella framensis. The sequence goes on from NZ_CEXPNT010000001.1 coordinate 89,314, forward strand.
ATATTTCACTACTTATAATCCCAAAAATAAATATTCAAAAGACATCATTGTTCCATCTGAAGTAGATAGTTATTATAGGCATACAACTCTTCAAGGAGATGTTCACGACATGGGAGCTGCTATGTTAGGTGGTGTTGGTGGGCATGCTGGAATTTTTTCAAATGCATATGAGGTGGCTATTATAATGCAAATGTATTTACAGAAAGGTTTTTATAATAACAAAAAATTATTTTCAAAATCTACCTTCGATTTATTTAATAGTTGTTATTATTGCGAATATGGAAATCGACACGGAGTTGGTTTTGATAAACCTCAAATAGAAGGAGTTGGTTCAACTTGTGGATGCATATCTAAAGAAAGCTTTGGTCATTCTGGTTTTACTGGGACTTATGCTTGGGCAGATCCAGAAAAAGAAATAGTATTTGTATTTTTATCAAATAGAACGTTTCCAACTATGGAAAATAAATTGTTAGTTAGTCATAATATTCGAACTCGAATTCAGGGTTTGTTGTATGATGCTTTGGAAAATTAAATAATTAAATGTGAAAATTGCAATTGTTTGTTACCCAACTTATGGAGGGAGTGGAGTAGTAGCTACTGAGTTAGGTCATGCCCTTTCTATATTAGGTCATGAGATACATTTTATAACCTATAAACAACCTGTAAGGTTAGATACATTAAATAAAAATATTTTTTTTCATGAAGTCTTTGTTCCAGAGTATGATTTATTTCACTATCAACCCTATGAACTAGCTTTATCCAGTAGGATAGTAGATGTCGTTAAAGCCTATAAAATAGACGTATTACATGTTCATTATGCGATCCCTCATGCTTACGCTGCATACATGGCTAAAATGATGCTTAAAGATGAAGGTGTTTCTCTTCCTATCGTTACCACTCTTCACGGCACAGATATAACCCTAGTAGGAAGTCATCCTTTTTATAAAACAGCAGTTACTTTTAGTATTAACAATTCTGATTTTGTGACATCAGTTTCTAAAAGTTTAAAAAATGATACAGAAAGCCTATTTGATATTAACAAACCGATTCAAGTTATTCCAAACTTCATTGATGTCAATAAACATGCTCATCTTGAAAGACCATGCCACAGAGAGTCAGTAGCAGATAATAAAGAAAAAATTATAATACATATCTCTAATTTTAGACCCTTAAAAAGGGTTAAAGATGTTGTTAAGATTTTTGAGATTGTTCAAAAAGAAATTCCTTCTAAATTACTGATGGTAGGAGAAGGACCTGAAAGAATTAAAGCTCAGAGATATGTTAAAAAAAATAATTTAAGTGAAAAGGTTTTGTTTTTAGGTAAAAGCAATGAGGTTAATGAATTACTGTGTTATAGTGATATTTTTTTGTTACCATCTGAAAAAGAGAGTTTTGGATTAGTTGCATTAGAGTCGATGCTTCATAAAGTTCCAGTTATATCAACTAATACTGGAGGTCTTTCTGAAGTAAATATAGATGGAATATCAGGATACTTATCTTCAATTGGAGATGTTAAGCAAATGGCGAATAACACAATTAAAGCGTTGTCTAACGACAAGTTGTATGAAAAGCTTCAAAAGGGGGCTTTTGAACAAGCTATAAGTTTTGATATTTCTAATATCATTCCTAAATACGAAGAAGTTTACAAGAAAGCTTTAGAAAGCTCTATTTAGGATTATAAATTTTGATTGCTTTTGAAAGGATTAGTTGTTTATCTAATGTCATTTTTTTTGTTTTGAAAGAAGCGTATTTATCCATCTGATCACTGTAATGTATACTTTTAGGATCATCTGAACTTCCATAAGATATGATTGATTCTATTTCAGGTCCTTCAGGTGTGAATTTAACTAATTCAATATAAGATTCGCCAGCTATAACTTGACTCATTCCTTCTTTATATGGGACAGATTTCATTGTTGTTAGAACATCTCTTAATCCATAAATAGGTATTTCTTTATCTCCTCTAACTAATTTTTGAAACTCTCCTAATTTAACTTTTTCTTTTCCAAAATATTTCATCATGTGTTCCTTTGTTTCCTTCAAAGCATTAATTAAAAAAGTTTTAGGAAAAATTTTAGGTTCGGATAACATATTATAATACTTGCCGAGTTTAAAGTACAAAATTGCATATGCTCCTGCTCCAATTGAGTTAACATCTGCTTTTCTGTCCCATTGTTGAATATCAATTAAAATATCTCGAATTTCAGGGTATTTATCTGCTTTTATATCGAACAGAGCGTTTATATCCATCCATGAATAAGCCATTGGAGTTGGAAGAGTATTATCGTATTTAATTTTCTTAAAATCGTCATAATCGAATTTTAAATTTTGGTCAATTAAATATTTCAACCTTGTGGATCTATTATTGTTAAAAGTTTCAAACCCCATGTCTTTTGAAAAATTATTTTTATTTGGATTTTCTTCAGTTGAGGTTGATAAGAATGGAGAATGGTTGGTGTTATAAAAATAACCTGACTTTGGTTGAAGAACTTGTGGTAATTCTTCAATATCATAAGTTGTTGTCCATAATGTTTTTTTGGTATTTCCAGGCACAACATTTTTCCAATCGTAACCCTCCGCTCTTTTTGGAATTAGACCATTAGAAATATAAAAAATAGTATCATTTTTATCTGCATATCCAATATTGTAACCAGGAAGTGCTTTCATTTTAAGTGTTGAATAAAACTCTGAAAATTTTTTAGACTTTCCCATTTTCCACCATTGTTCAAGCGCTCTTATTTCATTTAAAGACGAGGTTCTTATTGAATAATATCCAGATTTATTTTTTAAAGTTGGACCATAAATACTTTTAAAATATTGCTTTTTAACTTTAAATGGAATTCCTAAAATTTTCACTCTTACTTCAGCTTTATATTTTTCCAAATCATAATATTTTCCATCTACTAGATACTTGTGTTTCTTTTCAGGGTGCATTTCTAATGCAAAAACATCAGTTTTATCAGGCCTGTTAACAGTATGACACCAACCTAAGTCTTCATTTACTCCAATTAAAACATTAGGGCTTCCAGCAAAAAGAGCTCCTAATATATTTGTTCCTTCATCGCTTTGCAAGTGAACTTCATACCATGAGACTGGTCCGTCAAGTGGTTGATGAGTATTGATTGCCAAATAGGTGTTTTTATCTTTAGTTTTACTACTATTAAATGCAAATGTGTTAGATCCTTTTTCTTGATTAGAATAGAGGTCAATAGATTGATCAATAATTTTATAATTTAAATCATTTTTAACTATTTTTTCGGTCCAATAGTCGCCTTCAGAAGATATAAAGAGTTGTAAATGCGCATATTTGAGCATTTTTTTTGGGGTTACAGGAAATAAGTCTGGATGAAGAACTTTGTTTGGATTTTGCTCTGCAAAACTATTAATCCCCTCAGAGTACCCTTCTAAAACTTTTTTATATTCAGGACTAATTTTTTTTTCATAATCCCTTTCAACTATTTCATCAGAGCGTATGAACTGAGCTAAAAAATCAGCTCCTGAACCTTTAAGACCAATATGTTTAGAAAGAATTGCGTTTCCAGCGAGATATGATTGTTGAATAGTTTTAAAATCATCCTCCGAATGAGCCCAAGCTAATCCATAAGCCAGTTCTGCATCGGTTTTAGTAAAAATATGAGGCACTCCGTATTTATCACGGGCTATGGTTATGTTTTGTGGGTTGATTTGACCTAAAATTGGTGATGAGGTTAATAAGAATATATATATTAAAAATATAAATCTATGAAGGTTCATTCTTGTTTATTTTAAAGACAAATATATATTCATTTATGCAAAATAAATCTTATTGTTTAGCATCATTTTATTAATTTTAGGCATAATTAAAAAAACTGAGTGATAGAGACGTGATAAAAGTTAGAAGAGACGATGCTGTATGTGGACTTTTTTATATAGTAAATGCAGTTTTATTTAGTTTTTTTTCAATAAAGTGGATGTGTTTAGGTTTTGAAGTATTACAAATTATTAGTCCATTCACTAAATTTTGTCCAGTATCTTTTATTTTAAATATAATGATGCCAGACACACAATCTATTCAAAATGCAAAATAAATCAAATAATCATAAATATTTTAAAAAGAGAATTGAATGCCTTTTTTTTATTATGTTTCTTTATCCACTTTTTATGATGTCCCAATATGAAACACAAAAATTTGATATAGTATCAAATTTTGATGGAATTGAGATTAGATACTATCCACCTTCTATGATGATAAAATATGATGGTGATGTAAATAAAAGTAGTGGCTTTGCCCCCCTGTTTAAGTATATTTCTGGTTCAAACGACTTGAATCAAAAGATGTCGATGACAACCCCAGTTCATATGCAGAAAACTAACACTAAATCTTCGATGGAATTTGTTCTTCCATCCAAGATTACTCTCGAAACTGCTCCCAACCCATTAAATTTAGATTTAAAATTATATCAAAGTATCGGCCAATATTATGCAGTTATTAAGTATGGAGGTTATACTAACTCTGAGAAAGAAAACAAATTTTCAAAAGAACTTATTTTAAAACTCAATCTTAATAGCATACAAATAAATGGAGACACAAAGATTTTAGTCTACAATAGCCCATATAGATTCATAAACAGGAATAATGAGATTATAGTCCCAATAATTTATTAATACTAAAAATAAATAAATAATCATGAAGAAACTTTTAATAATCACTTTTTTAATTATTTATTCTTGTTCATCATCTGATGACGGATATGTTACACCTTCAGTTGTAGTTCAACCTCCAGTAGATGCGACAGAACCAGTTACAGTTCAATACACATTAACTGTAACTTCAGGCTTGGGTGGTTCAGTATCATCAACTGGGGGTACATATGATGAAGGCACATCTGTCACAATTACTGCGTCTGCAAATTTTGGTTTTAATTTCGTGAATTGGACAGGCAATAGTTCTACTGATGCTTCAATATCAATCATTGTAAATTCAGATATTACTATATCTGCAAATTTTCAAGAAATAAGTTCTGTTGAAAGCTCCCCAAGCTTCGATTTAATATATCCCTTAATAGTAAAAGAAATTCCAGAATCAGAATTTGAATTAATTTTTAACACCTCTTCGTTAAAAATGAATACTAGAGTTGCTAAAATAATGGCTATAGTATTTCCAGTTGGAAATTTAATAAGTGAGGGTGGTTTTATTGGTCCTGGAGGCTTTAATTCTTACGAAGTTGTTCTAAACAATGATCAATTATCTTCAATAGAAACTAGTATGTCAAATTGGATTTCTACACATACTAGTTTCAACGAGACTCAACTTCAAGAAATTGTTGATGAAAACATGAATTATATTAATAATGGTGCTGATGTTTCTTCTCAGTTTGCAATTACATCTGATGTGAGACTAGTTTTAATTGCTGCTCCAAGTGAAATGAGCATTCCAAATTTAAAAAAATTATTTATTCATGAAACTTATCATGCATTTCAGCAGGATTTGGAAGATGAAAGTTGTAGAAATTTGATGGATCAAAACGAGAATTCAAACTCTAGATGGATCATAGAAGGTGGCGCGGAGTATTTTTCACACAATGTTGCAGCAGAGATAGGTATAATTGAATCAGCAAAATCTATTTTTATGGAAGAAGCCTTAGCTGCTTATAACCAGTCGGTTTCTGAAAACGAGCCTAATCCAAATTCATTGTTAGGTGGAGCAATTGCTTCTAGAGGAGCTGCTGCTATTAATTTAATGATAGATCAAGGTTTTTTAACAGAAGCTGAAGTAATGAATGGGCTTTTGTTTACCTCTTGCGCAAGAGAAAATGAATATTCTGACCAGAATTCTAACATTGATTTCATCAAAAATAATTGGTTTAAAATTCAAGATATCTCTGGTGTTTGGTCCTTCAACATTGATACTTCTGAGTCATATTCTCTCTCAGTAACCGCTAATAATTCATCCGATTATAGCTTAAGTGGAACCGACAGGAATGGAAATGTTTCTGGAAATGATCCAGGTTTAGTTTTTAATATTGGTGATAATATCAATTTTGTTGTAGATGCAACTGGTCACCCATTTTATTTAAAAACAATAGCTGGAACTGGCTCAGGAAATTTAATAGATGGAGTAGTGGGTAATGGGGTTGATGATGGGACTGTTTCTTGGACGCCAACTGAAGCAGGTGTATACTACTATCAATGTTCTTTGCATGGAGGTATGGTAGGTACTATAACTATTGAGTAGATTTTTTTAATTGGTGTTAATTTCTTATTGGTCTTATTTGAAGGTCGCCATTACAGTTAGGGCAAATATGTTTTAGTTTTTTTTCAACACAGTCTTTGCAAAAAGTACATTCATAAGAGCATATGAAAACTTCTTTACTTACATTTAGAAAGTGCTTATTGCAATTTTCACAATTAGTTTTCATTTCTAACATATAAGAAAAATAATTTTTTTACTCATGATTTAGTCAAATAATAATTATTAAATTAAGCCATTAAATAATGAATAGATAAAATGAATGATACTAAATTACAACTAATTGGGGCAGAAAAAAAAGCAGCTCAATTGTTTAATCAAATTGATAACAGGGGCTTAATTTGTCCTGGCAAGTCAGAAAACGATCTTAATGCTGAGATCTTTAATCTAGCTTTCGAGCTTTATGGAATAAAAAAGTATTGGCACAAGAGAATTGTTAGGGCTGGAAAAAACACTCTTAAGCCATATAATGAAAATCCAGATAATTTAATAATACAAGAGGATGATATTTTGTTTATTGATTTTGGACCGATATTTGATGAGTGGGAGGCTGATTATGGAAGAACTTATGTTTTAGGAGACGATAAGCTAAAGCTGAAGCTTGTTAAAGATATTTCACTAGCTTGGAATGAGTGTAAGAATTTTTTTATTTCAAGAAAACATATAACAGGGGCTGAGCTTTACGATTACGCAGTTAAAAGTGCAAACAATTATGGTTGGAAATTTGGAGGTGAAATTGCCGGACATTTAATTGGTCACTTTCCACATGAAAAATTGGATAAAGAAGATAAAACTAACTATGTCCACCCTGATAATAATATCGATATGTTAGCTCTAGATATAAATGGAAATAAAAGAGATTGGATACTTGAAATTCATTTTGTTGATAACGAAAAGGAGATAGGTGGGTTTTTTGAACAGCTTTTAACTTGTTAAATTTATTTTAAATGATTCAATCGTATAAAAGAAAATATAAAACAGAAGATCATTACGATGTAATAATGATTGGTTCTGGAATTGGATGCTTATCTGCTGCAGCTATTTTATCAAAAGAAGGCAAAAAAGTTCTTGTTCTTGAAAGGCATTACACTGCTGGTGGATTTACGCATGTTTTTAAAAGAAGAGGTTATGAGTGGGATGTTGGTATTCATTATATAGGTGAGGTTCAAAGAAAGAATAGTGCTATAAGACTGTTATTCGATTACATTACTGATTCGAAGCTTAAATGGGCTGATATGGGTAGTGTTTACGACAGGGTGATTATTGGTAACAAAAAGTATGATTTTGTAAAAGGTGTTAAGAATTTTAAAAATAAATTGGTAGAATATTTTCCTGACCAAGAGACTTCTATTAAAAACTACATAGATCTTATTTTTTCTTCAAATAAAGCTACAGGTAAATTCTACTTAAGCAAAGTTTTGCCAAGTTTTATCGATAAGATTTTAGGTCGTTTCATGAGGAGAGAATATTTAAAATATTCAAATCAGACAACTTATGATGTTTTATCAAAAATTATTAAAAATGATCAATTAATAAAAGTTCTTACTGCGCAGTATGGAGATTATGGTCTTCCTCCTAAACAGAGTAGTTTTGCAATGCATGCATCGGTAGTTAAGCATTATTTTGATGGAGGTAGTTTCCCTGTTGGCGGATCTTCAAGGATTTTAGAAACAATAGATCCTGTGATAGAGAGATCGTCTGGAACAATTTTAGTTAGTGCAGAAGTGAAGCAGATTGTTGTGAAAAAAAATAAAGCTGTTGGTGTTCTAATGTCGGATGGTAAAGAATTCTATGCAAATAAAATAGTCAGTGGTACTGGAGTTTTTAATACTTATGAAAAATTGATCCCATCAGAGATGTGTAAAAAATATAATTTAACTCCAAGGTTAAATGAAATTAAGCCATCGGTTTCACATGGTTGTCTTTATATTGGGTTAAATGGATCACCAGAAGATTTAAATCTCCCTAAAAATAATTTGTGGATATATCCAGATAAAGGAAGTCATGATCAGTGTGTTGACGACTATTTGAATGATATCGATGCTCCATTTCCATTGGTTTATATTTCTTTTCCATCATCTAAGGACCCTACATGGAATAAAAGATATCCTGGCAAAAGTACTATTGATGTTATTACTCTTTTGCCTTACGAAACTTTTTCTCAATGGGAAGGTACAAAATGGATGAAAAGGGGGGGTGATTATGATCAGCTCAAAGAAAAGATTTCTAAAAGACTTTTAGAATGCTTATTTGATAAGATTCCAGATCTAAGAGATAAAATAGATCATTATGAATTGTCAAGCCCATTAACCACAAAGAATTTTGTTAATTATAAAAAAGGTGAATTGTACGGAATTGATCATAATCCAGAGCGTTTCAATCAAGTTTTTCTAAAGCCTAAAACAGAAATTAAAAACTTTTTTCTTACCGGACAAGATATCGTTACTGCTGGAGTAGGAGGGGCTTTGTTTTCCGGATTATTAACAGCTAGTGCAGTTTCTGGAAAAAACTTATTAAATAGAATTAAAAAGAGTTCCAATTCTTAAAGTATTGTACTTTAATAGGATCATTATGAATAATTTTTAAAAAAACCCTCCTGAAAGGAGGGTTTGGAACTAATTAAAATTACATCAATATTGTAAAAAAATTATTATTTGATTTTAATAAATTTCTTAGGTTGTAATTGGTCTTCTTTATTTTTAGGTAATTTAATTTTTAAAACACCATTAAGGTAAGAAGCATTTATTTTTGACAATTCTACACTTTTAGGGATTGAAAAACTTCTTTTGAATGAGTTGTAATCAAATTCCTTCCTTGTGAAATCATCATTTTCATTTTCATTGTTTTTAACAACCTCAATTGACATTACTTTGTTTTCGTAGCTTATTTGAAAATTATCCTTATTGACCCCTGGAGCTGCAATTTGTAATGTAAAGCTCTTATCATCTTCTTTTACGTTAACAGCTGGTGTTGAGTTTGAATAATCTGGAATAGGTATGTCCCAGTTTGTTTTAAAAAAATCATCCATTATTGATGGAAATCTAGTATTTTGTTTTCTAATTAAATTCATAATATTTATATTTTAGTTAAACATTTTTTACAAATTATTAAATACAAAATCAATGCCCATACAGAATATTGACATATTGTCAGTATTAATATGAAATAAACATGACATAAGGTCATGTTTATAGTGTAATTGTCAGATTATATAGCTATTATTTCTTATTTTACCTAATTAGATTTTTGCTTCAGTTGCTAAACAAGTACCTGAGTTAAAACCATAAGCGTGAGTGAGCCAAGATAATATCAATTAAAATCATTTGATTCTCCAGCAAAACACAAACTACAAGTTCACATAGTATTAATCCACTGATTTAGAATAATAACCATTCTTTCCTAAAGTAAGATTTGAAATTAAATAATTGCAGCAATTAATATAGCTGCGACAATACTGAAAATTTTTTGAAGATTAAATTTATGTCCTTCACTACTTTCAAATAAAATTGTTGTCCCAATGTGCAAAAGCATCCCAACTACAACAGCAGTCAATGGATATAGTAAATCTTCAAAAAGAGGTAGCTTATAAGAAATAATTGCTCCTAAAGGTGTGGCGATAGAAAAAGCACCCAAACACAATAATTTATACTTAACTGAGCCGTTAACCTTTTTAAAAATAAAATAAACAACCATTGCCACGGGAATTTTATGAATAAATAAACCCCAGCTTAATGTTTCAAATTTATTTATTGGTATACCCTCTAAAAAGGCATGAAAACATATGCTTCCTAGAATTATAAATGATTGATTCTGATTTGTTTTTGAGTGTGAGTGACCATGTTCAGCACCCTTCGAAAAAAACTCTAAAATAATTTGTAATAAAATTCCAATCATTATCCAAGGCCCAGGCGTAAATGGTGTTTGAAGATATAGAACAGGTAGAATATCAGAAACAATTAAGCTTATAAGTAGTGCGCCACTAAAAGCTAAAATCAGTTTTAAATCTTTGGACTTAAAATTAAAGGCAATATAAAAACCGATTAAACATCCAATTAAAGGCAATAAAATATTAATTATTTTCATTTATAATAAAAATATAATTTCAGCAAAATTAAAGTATTTTTGATCTGTAAATGATTTATGGATAATAATTTTAAGATAGTTGCCAAGACCTTTTATGGAATGGAAGAAGTTCTTGCTAAAGAACTTCTTGATCTTGGTGCTCAAAATATAGAAATTGGTAATAGAATAGTATCTTTTATCGGTGATAAAGGTTTTATCTATAAAGCAAACCTATGTTTACATACGGCTCTTAAAATTCTAAAGCCCATTTATGAGTTTAAAGCTAATTCCAATGAAGACTTATACAACGAGCTGTATAAATATCAATGGAGTGACTACATGAACGAATCAAGTACTTTTGTTTTTGATTCGGTCCTTTCAGGAAATATTTTTACACATTCACTATTTGTTTCTCAAAAAGCCAAGGACGCTTTAGTTGACAAATTTAGAGATGAAAATAAGACTCGTCCAAATGTTGATCTTAAACATCCTGATTTTCGCTTTCACCTCCATATTAACAATAATGTTTGTAGTTTGTTATTAGATTCTTCAGGTGAATCTTTACACAAGAGAGGTTATAGAACATCAACTAACATCGCTCCAATAAATGAAGTTTTAGCTGCTGGAATAATTAAGTTATCAGGATGGGATAAATCAATTGATTTTATAGATCCAATGTGCGGTAGTGGCACTTTTTTAATAGAAGCAGCTATGATGGCATCTAATATTCCAGCTAATATAAATAGAGATGAATTCGCTTTTGAAAAATGGCCAGATTGGGATCTTGATTTATTTGAGTTGATTCAAAATTCACAATTAAAGAAAGTCAAGGAGCCTAGCATTCGTGTTTATGGATATGATAAGTCTCCATCGGCTATTCTAAAAGCTAAACAAAATATAAATCAGGCTAGTTTAAGTGATTTTATTTCAGTTGATCAAAATAGTTTTTTTGATACAAGCAAGGCTTCTAATGAAAAATTACATTTAGTTACAAATCCTCCCTACGGAGAAAGGTTAAAAGGCGATATAAAAGAATTATACAAAAACATAGGAGATACCTTAAAGACTAAATACTCAAATACTGACGCATGGTTTATCTCTTCTAACTTGGATGCAATGAAGTATGTTGGATTAAGACCGAGCAGAAAAATAAAATTATTTAATGGTAAGTTAGAATCTCGACTATTATATTTTCCTATTTATCCGGGAACAAAAAAAATTCACAAGCTGAATAAACCTTAAAGTATTATCTAGATTTCCCCCATTTAAAGGGAATTGAATAGGTGAGGGTGTAATTAAAGGATGAGCCGAAAATATTTTCATCTGTAACTCTATTAAATCCAGGAATGAATAAAACACCAAAATTTTCCGAAGAAGTGCTGCCCAATAATCTGTTAAGTCTTAGACTAAACCCCATATAAGTGTTTTTTAAAACTTGAACTTTCATTCCAACTAAGAATTCAATCCATTGAGCATTTAAATCACTTAATTTCCCAGTAGAGTATTCATTTTGAACAAGTTCCTCCTCAAAAATTTGTTCAGTTCTATATAGTAAGTAATTATTAATATTATGATTATATAGGCTGTTTGCAAATCTAAAACCTAAATAAACCTGATTATTCATTCCAGTCCAGTTTTTATACATATTGAAATCAAACCCAAATTTAATATAACTTCCAGATGTTGTAAAGTTTATAAGTTCAGATTGTTGAGTTCTTTCTAGAGTCCCAATTTCGGAACTCAGATAAAGGTTTTCTTTTACTCTAAGGTCTCCAACAATTTCAAAACCTTTAAAAGTTTTATCAAATTGAGATATGGCAGGTTGAAAAAGATCAACACCAAAACGAAGTGTTAATGGAGCTTTTGTTTTATCATTAACTAAACTGTCTTTTTTAGATTGGGCAGATAGTAATTGTAAATTAATAATAAAAATAAAACTAATGATACAATGCCAGGTGCATGCTGTTTTCATTTAATATTGAATCTTTTATGATTTTATATGATTTAATCCAGGAATTTTCAGTGCCAATTCCTTCAATTGGATTTTCGTTAAATATAAATTGACCTTTAAAACCGCATGCTCTATCCATATAAATATCGAAACGATCATGATTTATTTTTAATGTATCTATATTTTCATCTTCACCACCCCAATTATAAAAAAACTTTAGTTGAGTGAAGTCTTGAGAGTCTTTAAGTGGTATTGAAATTGAATCATTTCCTAAAAAATATCTTCTTATGTAATCTCGATAATCATCATCTAATTTATTTATCACTAAAAAAGGAACATTTTTTGGCTCATTTATATTATTAGCATCAAAAAATCTAATTATTAAGTTTGGAGTTCCCTTTGTTCCTTCAATACAGATATCATCTCTTTCACATTTACTTAATGATGTAAAAGATAAAATTATTAGAATAGAAATTATTATTTTTCTCTTCATTGCTTTTCTAAAAGTACAACATTTTCTACATGATGAGTCTGTGGAAACATATCAACAGCTCTAGATCTACTTATTTTATAATTACCTTTTAATATGAATAAATCTCTTGCTTGAGTGGCACTGTTGCAACTTACATAAACTATCTTTTTTGGAGATAATTTTAATATCTGTTCAACAACCTTTTTGTGCATTCCATCTCTTGGAGGATCAGTTATAACGACATCTGCTTTTCCATACTTATTAATAAAGGCATCATTAAAAACTGTTTTCATATCTCCTAAAACAAACTCTACATTTCTAATTTTATTAGCTTTTGCATTATGCTTTGCAGCTTCAATAGCTTCAGCCACAGACTCGATTCCAATTACTTTATGACATTTTTTTGAAATAAACTGTGCAATTGTTCCTGTTCCAGTATAAAGGTCATAAACAATTTCAGATCCTTGAAGACTTGCATAATCAAGAGTTATTTTATATAACTCATATGCTTGTTTGCTGTTAGTTTGATAAAAAGATTTGGGTGTGATCTTGAATTTTAAATCTTCTATTGATTCAGTAATGTAACTTTTTCCAGAGTAGCAAATTATCTCTTGATCATAAAGCGTGTCATTATCCTTTGAATTGACACAATAGTTAAGAGAAGAAATAGCTGGGAATTCTGATGTTAAATATTCAAGTAAACTAGCTATTTTTTTTACCTCATTTTCAAAAAATTGAATTAAAACCATTAAACCTCCATTACTGCTTGTTCTTATCATTAAAGTTCTGAGTAGACCTGTTTTATTATAATAATCATAAAATGAAAGATTATTTTTAAAAGAATACTTTCTTATTGAATTTCTAATCTCATTAGAAGGATCTTCTTGTAAATAACATTTTTCAATATCAATTATTTTATCCCACATACCTGGTTTATGAAATCCAAGTCCATTTTTATTAAGATCATTTTCCTTATCATTTATTTCATCAATAGTTAGCCATCTTCTATTAGAAAATGAAAATTCCATTTTATTTCTATAAAAGTACTGTTCGGATGAACCAAGTATGGTTTCAGGTTCTATTAAATCAATCTTACCTATTCTTTTGATATTTTCAAGCACTTCTTTTTGCTTAAAAATTAATTGAGCAGCATAATTCATATTCTGCCATTTACAGCCCCCGCATATTCCGAAATGATCACATTCTGGATCAATTCTATTTGGTGAAGGAGATATTAATTTTTCAATCCTTCCCTCAAGAAAACCTTTCCTTTTTTTAAAAACATTAACATTCACTATGTCTCCAGGAACACCTTTGTAAATAAAAATTGTTTTACCATCAGCTGTTTTTCCTACAGATTTTCCTTTACTGGCAGTATCTATAATTTTTATATCCTCATAAATAATATTTTTATTTTTACTTCTCATTTTACAAAACTACTATTGTTTATAATTTATAGTCATAAACGTTAATTATTATTTTAACAAACTCCAGTTTTAAATTTAAATATTCTTAATATAATTTATATATTTACAACAATAGACAGTAATAATGTTTTAAATAAAACAACCATGGTAGGTCCTACAAAAAAAAACTCAGTTATTGACACTACTCTTTCAAGCTATCATTTGGAATTAGAAAAAGAATTTGGAGCCCATGACTATAACCCTCTTCCAGTTGTTTTAACTAAGGGACAAGGAGTCTTTCTTTGGGATGTTGAAGGTAAAAAATATTATGACTTTTTATCTGCTTACTCAGCAGTTAACCAGGGCCACTGTCATCCAGAAATAATTGAAGCTTTAATAAGTCAAGCAAAAGAGCTTACTTTGACTTCGAGAGCCTTTCATAATGACAAACTAGGGGAATACATGGAGTTTTCAACTAAATATTTTGGCTTTGAAAGATTGCTGCCTATGAATACTGGTGCTGAAGGAGTTGAAACAGCAATAAAAATTACTCGAAAATGGGGTCATACAATTAAAGGTATACCTGAAAATCAAGCTCAAATAATTGTTTGTGAAAATAATTTTCATGGAAGAACTACTACAGTTATTTCTTTTTCATCTGATCCTGGATCTAAAGATTATTTTGGACCCCATACCCCGGGATTTCTTCATGTTCCATATAATGATTTAAAATCTCTTGAATCTACATTAGATAACAATCCTAATGTGGTTGGTTTCTTAGTTGAACCAATCCAAGGAGAGGCAGGAGTTTATGTTCCTGATGAAGATTATTTGTCTGAAGCAAAGAAACTATGTCAAAAAAATAATGTTTTATTTATTGCTGATGAAATTCAAACAGGTATTGGAAGAACGGGATCTTTATTAGCAGTTTGTGGAAATTGCACTTGTGAAAATAATTGTGAAAGACAAAAATCAACATACACAAGACCTGATTTATTAATTTTAGGAAAAGCTCTGAGCGGTGGAACTTATCCAGTTTCTGCTGTATTGTGTGATAGTAAAATAATGGACGTAATACAACCTGGTCAGCATGGGAGTACATTTGGGGGTAATCCTCTTGGTTCTGTAGTAGCAAAAAAGGCTTTAGAAGTTGTTAAAAACGAAAAATTAACTCAAAGAGCAAGAGATCTTGGTAATTATTTTCGTGATGAGATAAATAACTATATAAAACAGAGCTCTATTGTTAAATTAGTTAGGGGTAAAGGTTTGCTTAATGCAATTGTAATTAATGATGAACCCGATAGTAAAACAGCATGGAACATATGTCTCAAGTTGAAAAATAATGGACTTCTTGCAAAACCCACTCATGGAAATATTATAAGGTTTGCACCTCCATTAGTAATAACAAAAACTCAGTTAAATGAATGTATTACTATTATAAAAAAAACATTGCGAGAGTTTGAATCTTAATTAACTTAGCAAAAAATTGTTTTTAGATGGAAGTGTATTTTGATAATGCCGCTACTACTCGTATTAGGCATGAAGTTGTAGACGAAATCAAAAACTGTTTATTAGAAACATACGGTAACCCATCTTCTACTCATTCTTTTGGTAGGTCTGCTAAATCTAAATTAGAAAATGCAAGAAAAGTAATTGCTTCATATTTAAATGCCTCACCTCAAGAAATAATTTTCACTTCTGGCGGAACTGAGTCTGATAACATGTTAATTAGATGTTCAGTCAAAGATATGGGTGTAACCACAATTATATCTTCAAGGATAGAACATCATGCTGTTTTACATACGCTTGATGATCTTGAGTCTTCTGGTATTAATATTAAGTATGTTAAAACAAACAACAAGGGTCAAGTTGATTTTCAAGATCTTGAAAGACTTCTAAAGGAGGATAATTCTAAAAAGCTTGTAACCTTAATGTATGTTAATAATGAGATAGGTACTATTCTAGATCTAGAAAGAGTTGGTTTACTCTGTAAAGAGTTAAATGCATTATTTCATACTGATGCTGTTCAAGGTGTCGCTCACTTTAATATTGATGTTAAAAAATATAATATTGATTTTTTATCTGCTGCAGCCCATAAATTTCATGGACCAAAAGGAGTAGGGTTTTCATACGTTAAAAAGAACACTGGAATTAATCCATTTATTCGTGGTGGAGCACAAGAAAGAGGACTAAGAGCAGGCACAGAAGCTCTTCCAAATATTATTGGAATGGAAAAAGCAATTTCTTTGAGTTACGATAATCTGAATGAAGAAAAAGTATACATACAGTCTATAAAAGATTATTTTATTAAATCTATCAAAAAAATTTTTCCGAACGTTCAATTCAATGGATGTAGTTCTGATTCTGAAGAGAGTACTTATACACTGATAAATATAGCGATACCCGTAATTAAGAAAAAGGCTTCTTTATTAGATTTTCAACTAGACTTAAAGGGAATTGCATGTTCTAAGGGTAGTGCATGCCAGTCAGGAAGTAATCAAGGGTCTCATGTTTTGAAAGAAGTCCAGGGAGAAAAAAATAATGATTGGCCTTCATTAAGGTTTTCTTTTTCTTCTTACAATTCAAAAAAAGAAGTTGATTACTTGATGGGCGTTTTAAAAGAATTTAGCTAATTAGGTAAATTCAGTATTTTTTAAAAAAAACTGATTCATATTGTGATTCATTTCCGTTTAAATCCTCAACTTTTATTTTTAGAATATGTTTTCCATTTGGAAAATAAAGGTCAGAAAAGTTATAAGTAATTATACTATTTTTCGGCTCGTGTTCAAATAAGACCCAGCTCCCATTAATTGACCCTTCGACAGACTTTATTCCTGATAAGTCGTCTTTAACCTTTAATTTTAAAAACTTCAAACTACTTACCCACTCATTTTTTTTAAAGTTTAAAGGTTTAATGATTGGTGGAATTGTATCAATAGATAATGAATATTTACCTAGCTCAGATACTTTTACTGTCCAAAGACTATCTACTTTTCTTGTTTTTAAAAAAAGGGGTTTCCCATGTTTATTTATTTTTGAAATAAAGCCTTTTTTTAAAGTAACGCTATCATTATTAGTGATTAGAAAATTAATCTCAAAACTTTTATTTAAGGGATGAATATTTTCTCCAAGATATAAGGTGTCATTATTGCTTTTGATATTGAGATTAATTGGATTATAAAAAGAATTTTTAAGAAACTTGACACTAATTCCATCTAGATCAATATTGTATTCATAATCTGGATTGATTGTATTTTTATTAGAAATATTTTTAAGAGAATCTTTAATGATTCCTTCGAATTTTAATTTAATATCAGTCCTATTGCCTTTAAAATCTATAATTTTTATACTACCAGTAGAGCTCTCATTATCTAAAATAGTAAACACTCCATATGAATTTGAATTACTGATAAAG
The DNA here is from genome assembly GCF_982709265.1 of Candidatus Marivariicella framensis. NCBI lineage: Bacteria > Pseudomonadati > Bacteroidota > Flavobacteriia > Flavobacteriales > Flavobacteriaceae > Candidatus Marivariicella > Candidatus Marivariicella framensis. The sequence goes on from NZ_CEXPNT010000001.1 coordinate 106,849, forward strand.
CTGTATTTTGATTTTGGATGAGTAAAAAGTTTTTGAATTTTATTTTTTTCTAAGTTCCATTTCTCAAGATCTATCAATAGTTTTAAATGTCTTTTATCATTAAAACTTAGCTCATCCATTTTATAATTGAATGTTGGATTATTATTTAAATTAAAATCTAAAGAATAAACCCCATTTTTACTATATGATTGATCTTGTCGGTCAAAATAACTTAATCCAATTCCAAGACTACCAGTATAATTTATTGTTGAAGCTAAATATGACCCATCATTAATTTTTTTTATTTCAATTTTTTTTAAAAAATCATATTTTCCATCTTTATAAACTTTATATAGGTATAAACCATTAACTTTTGGTTTAATAGTATCAATTATATTAAGCCCAAACTTAATAGGATTTAACGGGTTATTTGTTTCAGAGCTTCTTATTTCGAAATGTAAGTGTGGCCCTGAGCTACCTCCTGTGTTTCCACTGAAGCCAATTAGTTCTCTTGCATTAAAACTTATCACACCCGCTTCAGGAAAGTCTTGAATTTCATAAGATTTTTTTTTGTACTGAATCATTTTGACATAAGTCTCAATTTTTTTAGAAAACTTTTTTAAATGAGCATAAACTGAAGTAGTACCGTCGGTATGTTTTATATATAAACTTTTGCCATAACCGCCCTTGTTAACTCTTACCCTTACAAGGTCTCCATTTTTTATAGATCTGACCTTTAGCCCTTGTTTACCCTTTGTTTTTATATCAATTCCTGTATGAAAATGAGTGTTTCTTAATTCGCCAAAGGTTCCAGATAAATTCAAGGGAATTTCAAGGGGAGATATAGTACTTTGACTATAACTAATAGATGATGATATTAAAAGTATAAATTTAACTAAATGCTTTATCTTCATTTTAATATTAAATTATTACCGAAAATTAAATCAATTATTATGATAATTTTTAAATTTGTGGATAAGTAAATGATTTTATGAATAATTATACTAAAACCATATCACTTTTAGAAGAAAAAGTCATCAAACTCCTTAATAGGCTTAAAGAAAATCATTTAAATTTTAACCAGCTAATAAAAAAAACAAAGTTTCTAGAATCTAACGAGGAGATACTGAAATTTAAATTAGCTGATTTAGAAAAACAAAATAAGTCACTGATAATTGCAAATAACATATTAGGAAGTAACGATGGGAAAGCAATCACAAAACGTAAAATTAATAAATTGATAAACGAAGTTGAAGGTTGCATATTTCAGCTATCAGAAATTAAAGATGAGTAATATTTATGAGTGATTTGATTAAAATAAAAATTACAATAGCTGACAGGGTATATCCTCTTTCAATAGTTCCAGAACAAGAAGAAGTTTTGCGTAATGCAGCAAAAAAAATTGAAACAATGACTAAACAGCTTGAACAAAGCTATGCTGTTAGAGATAAACAAGATGTATTAGCTATGTGTGCTCTACAATATGCAACTAAGCTAGAAAACAATAGTAACCATAATAATCAAGGTCTATCTAAAGAGAATGAAAAAGTGCTCGAGCTTATAGATATTATTGACGTACATTTGAAGACATACTAAGGTTTTAAAATATTGTTTTACCTGTATTAGTAATTATTTGACAAACTCAACGTTTAATTTTTTATAAAAAGTGAGTCGTGATTGTAAAAGCAAGCTGTTACGTAAATAGATCCTTGATCAGTCGGTTAGCTTTAAACATGTTTTTTTGGAGTTTGCTCAAAAACAGGCTAATACAGGTTTTTTTTAAACTTGACTAAGAAATCAAAAAATATAAAAGCCCGGCTAAAGCCCCACCAACAAATGGCCCTAATATCGGTATCCAGCTATATGACCAGTCAGGATTTTTGTTTTTACGAGGTAAGAGAGAGTAAATTAATCTGGGTCCAAAATCCCTTGCTGGATTAATAGCAAACCCAGTATTTCCGCCTAAACTCATTCCAATCACCATAACTACAATACCAATAGGTAGAGCGTCGATTGACCCTAATCCAAAATTTTGAATAACAACACCTTCAATATTTATATTTGGTGTAACAATACAAAGGGCACAAAACACTAAAACAAAAGTTCCAAGAACCTCAGCAAACAAATTGTTTTTGAAATTTCTAATAGCTGGTCCAGTACAAAATGTACCTCTAACAATATCTTCTTCTATTGATTCTCTATAGTGGTCAATATAAGCAACATAACTTAGCCATGACCCCAACATCGCTCCAATTAATTGAGCTAATATATATGAAGGAACCATATTCCAAGAAAATTTTCCGGCAACAGCAAGACCTAATGTTACGGCTGGATTTAAGTGAGCCCCACTTATACTCCCTGCAATAAAAACACCAACAAATACAGCAAAACCCCATGCGATAGTGATTAATAGCCAAGGGTTTTGACCTTCTCCAATGGTTTTCTTTAAATTAACATTAGCTACCACTCCTTGTCCTAAAATAAGTAGAAATGTTGTGCCAATAAGTTCAGCAATAAATGGAGTCACATTCATATTTTATATTTTTTTGTTAAAGTTAAAAAAGATAATTTTTGATCTCTTTTCCAGTTTTGATTTTTATTTAAAGCTTTTGCCATTATCTCTAGTACATCATCAATTAATTTTTCAGTTTCAAATACATCTAAAAATAAACATCGAGTTCTTCTAGCTAAAACATCTTCAAGCGTTAAAGCCATTTCTTTTTGAATTGCCCATAAAATTTGATGTTTAGTAATATTAAGTTTTTTTGATAAAGATTTATTTCCAGAAGGGTCGCTAGTTATTTTTATTATTTCTTTAATGTCAGCTCCATAAACATGAAGTGGGTCATCAAAATCAGGATTTTTATTATATCCATGAATTGGAAGATTCTCAGTAATAGTTTTTGAAGAAGCTAATCCACCAACTAGCATAGCTGAGCTTATTGCATCTTCACCAATTTTCCTATATGTTGTCCATTTACCACCAAGGATACTAATTAGACCACTTGTGCTTATTTTAATTTTATGATGTCTAGAAATTTCTTTGGTTGATTCATTTTTATCATCACTAACAGCAAGCGGTCTTAACCCTACAAAAACACTTTTAATATCTTTTTTTAATGGTTTTGACGCCATATATTCTCCAGCATTTGAAATAATAAAATCAATTTCATCACTCAATGCTCTCGGTTCAGGTTTTGCTTCATTTACCTTAGTATCTGTAGTGCCTAAAATGACATAGTTCTGCCAAGGTACAGCAAAAAGAACTCTACCATCAGATGTGTGAGGGACCATTATTGCATGTTGACTATTTAAAAATTTCTTATCTATAACTACATGAACTCCTTGGCTAGGTTGAATCATCCTAAGAGATTTCGAATCATCCATTAACATTATTGAATCAGAAAAAACACCAGTTGCATTAACAACTACCTTAGATTTTATTTGATACTTAGCTTTACTAAATGAATCTTTAACTTCAACCCCCGAAACAGTGTTGTCACTGCTTTTAATTATATTAATTACTTCAATATAATTTAATACAACTCCACCATGATTTTCAGCAGTTTGAGCAAGACTTATTGCCATTCTTGAGTCATCAAATTGTCCATCATAATAAATCACCCCTCCTTTTAACCCATTTTTTTTAACGTTCGGAATTAAATTTTCAATTTCATTTTTATCAAGAAAAGTAGATGGTCCAATTCCAAGATTACCAGCCATCATATCATATATTTTTAAACCAATTCCATAAAAAGGACTAGTCCACCAATTATAGGATGGTATAACAAAACTTAAATCTTTTACTAAATGTGGAGCATTTTTTTTCAATATTCCTCTTTCTTTTAGAGACTCAATCACTAAAGATATATCACCATTTTGAAGGTATCTAACTCCACCATGAATTAATTTTGTGCTTCTAGAAGAAGTTCCCTTAGCAAAATCATACTTTTCCAATAAAAGTGTTTTATAGCCTCTAGATGCTGATTCTATTGCCGAACCAAGACCAGAAGCACCACCACCAATTATAATAACATCCCATAATTCAACAGATTTAATTTTTGAAAGATTATTTGATCGATTCATTTAATTAATAATCTGATTTATTCTTTTATTCCACAAAATATTTATTTCTTCAATTGATGAGTCTTTTTGAGGTTTAAATAATTTATCCTTTTCCCATATATTCTTAATAGCTTCAATATTTTTAAAATAACCTGTAGCTAATCCCGCTAAAAAAGCAGCACCTAGTGCAGTAGTCTCTGTTATTTTTGGTCTTATAACATTACTTTCGAGGATATTAGCTTGAATTTGCATCAATAAGTTGTTATTACTTGCCCCTCCATCAACCTTTAAAGTATTAAATTTTGTATTTGAATCTTTCTCCATTGCAACAACAACCTCTTTACATCTAAGTGAAATAGCTTCTAAAGCAGCTCTTGCAATATGACCTTTTGTTGTGTCTCTAGTTATACCCATTATGTTTCCTGTAGCATGAGGATCCCAATATGGAGCAGCAAGTCCAGAAAGAGAAGGAATAAATGTAACTCCACCACTGTCTTTTTCGCTACTTGCCAAAGCTTCAATCTCTGATGCTGTTTTAATAATTCCAAGCTTATCTCTAAGCCATTGAACCAATGCTCCAGCCACAAAAACACTACCTTCAATAGCATAAGTGGTTTTTCCATTTATTTGATAGCCAATAGTAGTCAGCATTTTGTTTTTTGATTTTACAGGATTTTCTCCTGTATTCATAATGCAAAAACACCCAGTTCCATAAGTGTTTTTAACATCACCTGGGTTAAAACAAAGCTGACCAAATAGAGCAGCTTGTTGATCTCCAGCTATTCCAGCTACTCTAATTTTCTGATTAAAAATTTCAGCTTCTCCTATTATTTCTGAAGATTGACAAAGGTTTGGAAGGATATTTAAAGGAACATCAAGTAGCTTTAATAGTTCATCATCCCACTTTAATTCATGTATGTTATAAAGTAGAGTTCTACTAGCATTTGAAGGATCAGTTACATGATGTTTTCCGTTTGTTAATTTCCAAATTAACCAAGTGTCAATAGTCCCAAATGCCAATTCATTATTGTTCGCAGAATCTCTTGCGTTAGGAACATTGTCTAAAATCCATTTAATCTTAGTGCCAGAAAAATAAGCATCTAGAATTAACCCTGTTTTTTCTTGAAATAATTCTTTTACTGATAAGTGTGCACTATTATCTTTGATTAGAGCATCACAGATAGAAGCTGTTCTTCTGTCTTGCCATACAATAGCATTATAAACTGGTTTTCCAGTATTTTTATTCCATATGACAGTAGTTTCCCTCTGATTTGTAATCCCAATTGAATCAATATCTTTTGGACTTATTTTTGCTAGTTTAATTACCTCTTCAATTGATTTTAGTTGAGTTTTCCATATTTCTTCTGGATCATGCTCTACCCAACCTTTATTTGGAAAAAATTGTTCAAATTCATATTGAGATATTGCAATTTGATTACCCTTTTTATCAAATAGTATAGATCTAGAACTAGTCGTCCCAGCGTCTAATGCTAAAATGTATTTTTTATTCATTTTATATAATTCTTTTTACAAATTACATTATTAATCATTAAATTTTAAAAACAGAAAAAAAAGTTTTCATAATAATAAAAAGGATAGATATTTGTAAAAATTTTCCGATTGAAAAAATTATACAGTTCCGTTAAATACATGTTAATTAGTGTATTTGCTTTTTCAATTATGAATGCGTTGTTAAAACACCTGACAAACTACGGAACTTTTCAATTGGTTTTTTTTAGATCAATTACTACGTTGGCTATCACTTCAAGTTTACTAATTTATTATAAGATTCCATTTTTTGGTAAAAACAAAATAATTTTAATGAAAAGGGGAGTGGTTGGTGCTTTAGCTATGCTTTGTTTTTTTTTCTCTGTTAGCTATATGTCGGTTGGTTCTGCCGTATCAATAAGGTACATCTCACCAATTTTTGCTGCAATATTAACTGTCTTTTTTTTTAATAAAAAAATATCTAAAATTGAATGGTTTTTTTACCTTATATCATTTATAGGTATTCTTTTTATTAGAGGTTTTAATAATAAAATGAATTTATTTGGTTTTTCCATGGCTTTGCTTGCTGCTTTTTTTTCAGCATTTGTTTACTTAATTATTGAATTAATTGGAAAGAAGGAGCACCCTTTAGTTATAGTTAATTATTTTATGATGACTTCTTTTACATTAAGTTTTATTGGTATTTATTTTTACTGGACTCCAGTAATAAATGAAGATCTATTACTTTTATTTCTTATGGGTGTTGTTGGTTTTTTTGGTCAATATTATATGACAAAAGCTTTTCAAAATGGATTTGCTTACAAGATTGCCCCAATTAAATATGTAGAAGTAGTATTTACTATTTTATTTGGAGTTTTTGTTTTAGAGGAAAGATATACTTTATTAACCCTTTTAGGGATTTTTATGGTTATCAGTGGATTGGTTTTTAATCTCATTTATAAATCTATAAATAAGAATTAGTCACCTGGACATTCGATATATGATATTCCAGGAAAATCTCTTCTTAAAAATCGATTTTTAGCTTTAATGAAATCATTAATTTTTGTATCTCCTCTTGGGATCGAAGGATACATTATATCCGTTCTGTTTTGACTGTGTTCGTATTTGTAAACATCATGTCCAAACTCATGATACATTAGCCATAGTTGTTGTATTTCTGTGTAATCTTCCCAGAAATTAAGTATAACCCCAATTATAACAGCTTCTCTATTGCAATAACCTGCAAATGTTGAATAACCTGCATGATCTGGAGACACCCCTGAAGCAAATTCTTCTGGCGTTTGTATGTCAAATTTTAAATTTACAATTGTATTGATTTCTCCGTAATCCGGACCACCCCTTGAGCATTTAACATCTTCCACGAACAAATTCCAATAACTCATTAGGTCAGAACTATCTACGTTAGTATAATCAACACAGCTAGATATCTGAGCTTCTAATATCTCTTCTTCTTCCGCTAGTATTTCCAAGTTATCCTCAGAACTACATTTTATTAAGAATAAAACGATAATTAAAAAAAAAATTTTGAAATTTGAACTTAACATTCATTGATGATTTAGATGATTGCAAAATTAATATTTATTAAGTTAACATTTAACATTTAATATTAAATTAAAATTAGTTAACTTAGTTGCGTAATACAATTCACATGAAACTAGTTAAATTAATTTTATTCTTTTTTATCAGTATTAGTTTTTTCAGCTATTCCCAAGCTGATCTTGAAAATAAAATTAAAGAAGAATTTAAATTAAATTATGATTTAAGAATCATGGAAGATCCAATTAGTGTTCGTAATCTTTTTTTAAAGAATCAAGATTTGGTTTCCGACTACATCACTTTTGTTACAAATTCCAATAGATCCTGGTATTTTAATTATTTCAACTTAAATTCAATGAGAAGATATGGATGGAATTCATACTTGGAGCTTTATGATAATAGATTTTTAACTTGGAATAAATGGAGAGATGATCTGATTCTTTCTTTTGGTGATTACGAGTGGTTTAAACCTAAATTTAAATATTTTTTTGGATCGGATTACTTTACTGATTTAACTCAATATTCAATTAAATTAGCTAATGAGAATTTATACGTATTAAGGCAACTTGAATTGTTAGGAAGTAATGCTATTGAACTTGCTGATATACCTAGTTCAACGGGCAATAAAAACTCAAAACCTGTAAGAGACGATATTTTAACTGTTCTTGTTAAAAATGGAAAGAAATTTAAAGTTGTTCCTACCCCACGTAGAAGTAATTCTTGGATAACTCGTAATTCTAGAAACGATACAAGATCATATACTAACAATGGAGGTATTAGAGATACTCGTGTTTATAAAGGACCAGATAACTCAAATAACGGATACTCAAGTCAAGGAAATAGTTCAACAAATTCAGCTCCAACTATAACAAGGTCTATAGTTGCTTCAGGAGGAAGTACTAGCTCGAATGCTACAAGTTCAAGTGGAGGATCAACAGTTGTCTCAACTGCAAAAAAACAATAACACTTTATAGCTTTACTAGAGATTGATTTTAACTTATAATCAATTGCTTTTTATGTTCAAGAACTAATGTTAATTTAGCTGTACACCTACTTTTAAAATAGTTTAATTTGTAGCGAGAGGGGGGCACGATCCCCCGACCTCCGGGTTATGAATCCGACGCTCTAACCAGCTGAGCTACCTCGCCATTGGGGGGCAAATATAGTTAAAGCTTTATTTAAACACAATGATTAGTAAATTTTAAGTTATTAAAGGATAAACAATTTCTTTTTTTATATATTGATCAAAATTTTTAATAATATGAGTAAGAAAATTCCATTCATCCTAGAAATTGATTTTCAAGCTTCTCCACAACTCCTTTTTCAATATTTGTCAACACCATCCGGTTTGTCAGAGTGGTTTGCTGATGATGTTAATTCAAGAGGTGAGGACTTTACTTTCTTCTGGGATGACGGAGAAGAAAAAGCAAAATTAATTCAAAAGAAAAATAACGAAAGAGTTAGGTTTCAATGGTTAAATGATGATGAAGATGCAGATCAGATTTATTTTGAATTTAAAATTCAAGTTGATGAAATTACAAAAGATGTTTCTTTAATTATTTCAGATTTTTCAGATGAAGATGAACTTGAAGAATCTAAAATGCTGTGGGAGAACCTAGTAGCTTCATTAAAACAAGTTTTAGGCTCTAGTTAAAGTATAGATGATTAACATTAACGGAGCGATTTACTCTAATTACAATACTATTCCTTCAAGTTTTATTAAATCATTTCTTGTAAATCCTGTTTTTGATTTTAAACTAAGATGGGAAGGCAATAAAATTCTGTTTTGGGAAGAACATTATTTCATGATGATGGCTCAATTAAGGCGATTAAGATTGGTAATACCAATGGATTTCACACTTGACTTTTTTATTAAAGAAATTAAAAAACTTATTAATATTGAAAATGAAAAATATTTAATAATTCATTTAAAATTTGCAAATGAATTTAAGCCAAATTTTAATAATTTTCAGCCCAATTTAATTACAGCAATCTTTACTTCGAAATCTAAATCATTAATTCATGATGATTTTTCATCCATAAATGAAATGTCATTATTCAAAGATTATAATTTAACTGACCAGGAATTTGGTTCTATTTCTTATCTACAGAAAGACATAAAGAGGATTGCTTCTATTGAATCATTTGAAAATAATTGTGATGATAATATTATTTTAAATAATAAAAAAAATGTGATTGGATCAGTATTGGGTAATGTCTTTTTACTTCACGAAGGGAGAATTATATGTCCGCCATCTAGTATTGGGAGAGAATCAATTGTATTGTCTGATTTATTTATTGAATACTTGAAAAATAACAATATTAGTTTTTCTTATGAGTCTTTTGGTGTTTTTGAACTTCAGGTGTCTGATGAGCTATCAGTTTTGTCAATTGATAACGGAATAAGTCCAGTGTGTAAATACAGAAAAAAAACTTATCAGACCAAACGTTTGCCTGAGGTTTTCAAATCATTTATTAAAACAAGCTTAGGTTAATTATGATTTGGATTTTCAGGGCTATTTGACCATATAAGATATTCTCCCCCTATTGAGTTTAAGTAATTTTTCCAAATACCTTCAGTTTCATTTGATAAAACTAAGTCTTGGTCTATGTTTTTAAATATCTCCCAGTTTTTATCTTTCATTTCATTTTTTAACTGGTTTGGATTCCAACCAGAATAACCTAAGAAGAACTTGATATCCTCTTTAGATATTTTATCATCATTTATTAATTTGACGATTTCATCAAAATCTCCTCCCCAATTTAGGTTTTTACATATAGATATACTTCCTGACACTTTGACTTTAGAATTGTATATGAAAAATAAACTATCGGTTTCAACAGGTCCTCCATAGTATAAAGGAAATGGTTTTTTTAATTGATTAGCAACTTCATTTAAAGAGTAGTCTAATTTTTTATTAATCACAAATCCCATAAGAGTCTCATTAGTATTATCAACTAGAACTACTACCGTCCTATGAAAAGATAAATCTCCAACGATGCTAGGTGCAGCAACCAAAATGTACCCTTTTTTCATTTTAATTCACTTAGATCTTAAAATTAGTCATAAAAAAAGGCTCCATTTTATTGGAGCCTTTTTTTAAAACTAGTTTGCTTTTTAATTTACAGATCCAGATAGTTCTGCTCCTGCTTTAAATTTTACTACATTTTTTGCAGCAATTTTAATCGTTGCACCTGTTTGAGGGTTACGACCATCTCGGGCAGCACGTCTTGTTACTGACCATGATCCAAATCCTACCAATGAAACTCGATTTCCACCCTTAAGGGCTCCGCTTACATTTCCTAGGAAAGATTCTAATGCTTTTTTAGCAGCAGCTTTAGAGACCCCTGCATCAGAAGCCATCGCATCTATTAATTGTGTTTTGTTCATAATAATTTAAGATTAAATGTTTTATACTATACAAATTATAACCTTTAACTAGAATGCAAAAGAAAAGTATAGGAAAAAGCTCCATTTTGTTAATAAGTGCAAGTTATTGTTGATAATAGCAGTGCTTATGAGACTAAAACACCAGTATTAAAGGTAAAACCATTTAATAATTGAATGCTTGATAGCCTCTTTTTATTTGAAAGCTGAAGGTTTTTAATAATAAGAAACCCTTCTTTATGAGAAATTTTTATTTGTTTATTAGTAACGACAAGTTCATTATTGTTGTAATTATGCGGTGTGTATTCACAATCACTTTCAAAAATTTTAAAAGTATTAACATTCTCTTGATCTATCATTTTAGTCCAAGCACCTGGGTAACTATTTAAACCGTTAACGAATGAAACAATTTGACTTAAAGAATCACTCCAATTAATTTTTGTATTTTCTTTTGTAAGTTTTGGAGCAACCTTTAGAAGCTTGTCATTGTTTTGTTTGTAGGGAGATGACTTATCATTAAATATATTTTGAATTGTATTAATAACCAGCGGTTTCCCAATTTTCAATAAATTATTATGAAGTGAATCAAAAGTTTCATTATTATTAATTATATACTCACTTTTCGATAAAACTTTACCTGTGTCAATTTTCTCATCAATTAAAAATGTTGTGACACCAGTAATTTTTTCTTGATTAATTATAACCCAATTTATAGGCGCAGCTCCTCTATAATTAGGCAGTAATGATGCATGAAGATTAAAAGTTCCTTTTTTTGGAATGCTCCAAACGATTTTCGGAATCATCCGGAATGCAACGACTACAAATAAATCAGAATTATATAGTTTGAGTTCTGAAATAAATGATTCTTCTTTAAGGTTTTCGGGCTGATACAGCTTTATATTATTTTTAATGCAATAATTTTTAACTGGAGAAAAATTAATTTTCCTGCCTCTTCCTGATTTTCGATCTGGAGAAGTAACTACCGCATCAATTATATATTTTTTTTGATGTATTTCATCTAATACACCAACAGCAAAATCTGGAGTTCCAAAAAAAATAATTTGGGGTTTCATTCTTTTAAAATTTATACTATGAAATTAAATCTATTTTTAATTATTTACAGCAAAAAGAACTACAATTCATACAGTTATTAGCTTTATTTTCTCCAAAATATTTAAGTAGCTGTCGTGTTTTACAATTTTTATCATCATAAATAAGTTTTATAATTTTTTTAAATTTTATTTTTTTAATACTGTTTATTTCTTCTAGTTGTTTAATTAAGGGGTTTATGCTATAATTATCCTCTCTAGGTTTTAACCAGTGTAATTGAATATCAGAACTTGTTATATCTAAATCTAATAAATTTATTTTATTATAAAACTTAAGATATTCATAGATTTCTTTTCGACTTAGGTTGGTGAATTGAATTAGCTTTTCTATTGATATTTCAATTTTTTTATCCATTATGCTTGGGTAAAACCTTATAAGTGATTCTATGACTTTAGATTGTGGGTTTGAAAGCTTAATGCTATCCTTAATAGTGTTAATACTGGCTTGAACATGAATTTTTATTTTATTATTTCTTGTATAATTTAAAACTATTAATCCGTTATTTTCTAAAAATCGAAAAATGCTATGAGTTGTTCGCTTGTTCAGCTCATATTTTCTACAAAAAAAAATAAAATCAAAATCAAAACAATTGCCTTGTCCCTCACCAAAAGGAATTTGGAGGTGATTACATAGTTTTTTATATGTTTCAATTAAATTAGTTTTGTTTGGAAGACTATTTAAATTTTGGTTAATAAATGAACTTTTATCTTCAGGTGTAACTAATGAGATAGCTTTTGACTTTTCTCCATCTCGCCCTGCTCTTCCTGACTCTTGGTAATAATTCTCAATACTTCTGGGTATGTCATAATGTATAACTTTTCTAACATTTGATTTGTCTATGCCCATACCAAAAGCTGTGGTTGCAACAATTATTTTAATATCTTCAGAATGCCATTTTAATAATTTTTCTTTTTTCTCTTCTATAGGAATTCCTCCATGAAAATAGTCTACTGAAAAACCTTTGTGAGATAGTTTTTTTGAAACATATTCAGTAGATCTTCTTGTGTCACAATATATGATTGAGCTCTCGTTGTTAATTACCTTTAATAAACCATTAATTTTATTATCTACATGACTTACTTCGTAAAATATATTTTTTCTCTCATAAGAAGATTCGATTTTATTAATATTAATCAACTCTAAATTTTCAATTATATCATTTTTGACTCTGAGGTTTGCAGAACCAGTATATGCTGTGACTACTGCATTTGGAAAAAGCTTTATTAGGTCTTTAATGTTTCTATATGAAGGTCTAAATTCATGACCCCATTCAGAGATGCAATGAGCTTCATCTATTGCTATATGATTAACTTTCGCTCTACTTATTTTATTTAAAAATTCAGAATTTATTAATCTTTCCGGTGAGCAGTAAACAAGATTGTAATTTCCATAAATACAATTATCTAATTGTTGATCCATTGTTAAATTTTTTGAATCAGATTTAAAATAAAAAGAAGAAATACCTAATTTATTTAAAGCTCTAACTTGATCTTCCATTAGCGCAATCAAAGGTGAAATAACTATTGTAGTTCCACCAATTATTAAAGATGGAAGCTGATAACATAATGACTTTCCTCCACCAGTAGGGAGAGTGACTAGAGCATTGTCCCCAGATATAATTGAATTAATTATTGCTTCTTGCTGATCTTTAAACTTCTTATATCCCCAATATTCTAGCAATACATCTTTAATTTTCTTCATAAACAGGAACTAAGTAAATAATCAACTCTATTTTTAATGCTAGTTTTTGAAACATCATTTAATTTATAATTATAATGATAATATGTAGATCTAATGGACTTATCAATTGCTCTTGAAATCTTAAAACTTTCTAACCTTTCATCATCATTTAAAAATATATCACTCCAAAGAGGTAAAATAAAAACTTTTTGATATTTAAAAACATCATATTCATTTGGAAGAACAAATGATTTATTTATAAACTTTTGATAAGCAAAAGTGTCGAAGATGCTGCGATCAAAAAAAATCAAATTATCCTTTGATTTTTTATTTTTTTTTGATTCGTTAAATTGGTTTATTCTCCCTTCAAGAATTTTTTCACTAAACAAATTGGGTTTTTCTAAAAAAAAATCTTTTATACCATTATTATGCCCCCAGTTAATTAAAGTCCTTGAAAATTCATCGAAACAAGTGTAGCCTTTAGCTTTTAAAAGATTTATAATTGACGTCTTGCCTGTTCCTGGTGCACCTGTAACAACAATTTTACTTAAATTCAAAGGATTATTTTTAAACTATATTTACACAAAGTTAAACTACTCAATACATCAATTTATGAGTGATGAAGAATTTTATCCACGATTTTTAAAAAATTTAAAAATCTCTCAAAAATGGCCAGGAAATTATATGTTTAAGTTTATTGTAAAGCAGAAAGAAAATAATATAGAAGACGTTAAAGATCTCTTTAAAGGCATGAAACCTACTTTTTTAACAAAAAAATCATCCAAAAATAATTTTATAAGCCTTAGTGTTAGTTTAGAAATGCAAAATCCTGAATCTGTAATTAAAGTATATAAAAAAGTTTCTAAATTTAAAGGTGTCATTGCTCTCTAGTAAATCAATGAATTTTTATTAATTTGCACACTTAATCTTACCAAATAAATTTTTCAAATATGGAAGTGTTAAAGTACAACACGCAACGCAAGCCTCTAATTATTCCCGAATATGGTCGTCACATTCACTTAATGATTGATCAAATTCATGAAATAGAAAGTCGTGAAGAGCGAAATAAGATGGCTAAATCAATTATAGGAGTAATGGGAAATTTAAATCCTCACCTTCGTGATGTTCCAGATTTTCAGCACAAACTTTGGGATCAATTATTTATAATGTCTGATTTTAAATTAGATGTTGATTCCCCATTTGAAAAACCACAAGAAGAAGTTCTTAAGGCTAGACCAGAAAGAATTACTTATCCAGTTAGTATTCAGAAATATAGGTTTTATGGTAATAATATAAGTCAGATGATAAAAGTTGCCAGAAGTTGGGAAGAAGGAGAAATGAAAGATGCATTAGTTTTTACAATTGCTAATCATATGAAAAAATGTTTTCTCAATTGGAATAAAGATACTGTTGAGGACGCTTTAATCTTCGGTCACTTAAAAGAATTATCAGATAGTGAATTAAAAGTTAAAGAAGAGTTGCTACCATTAACCGAATCTTCAGAATTTTTAAAAGCAAGATCTAAGAATGGTAATGGTCCTAAATCAAATAACTCTATAATTAAAAAAAATAATTATAGAAATAAAAGAACTCGATATTAAGTACTGAACATAATGGGAAGTTTTAAAATAGAAGGAGGAAACAAATTATCTGGTTTTATTGTACCTCAGGGAGCCAAAAATGAAGCGCTTCAAGTTTTGTGTGCACTATTATTAACTAAAGAGAAAGTAGTTATAAGTAATCTTCCTGATATAATTGATGTTAATAAATTAATATCTCTTTTAAAAAACCTTGGAGTTTCAATTAACAAATTAAACAACGGTAAATATGAATTTCAAGCTTCTAATATTGATATTAGTTACTTGGAGTCTGATCAATTTAAAATTGACGGGAAAGGCTTAAGAGGATCAATTATGCTTGTGGGACCTTTGTTGGGTCGATTTGGAGTTGGAAGTATTCCCAGGCCAGGTGGAGATAAGATTGGAAGGAGAAGACTTGATACTCATTTTGAAGGATTTATTAAGTTAGGCGCTAAATTTAATTATAACAAAGAAAATTATTTTTATACTGTATCAGCTAAGAAACTTAGAGGAGCTGAAATGCTATTAGATGAACCTTCAGTGACTGGAACAGCAAATATATTAATGGCTTCGGTCTTAGCTGATGGCAAGACAGTTATATACAATGCTGCATGTGAGCCTTACCTTCAGCAATTGTGCAAAATGCTAGTAAGTATGGGTGCTAATATCTCGGGTATTGGTTCTAATCGACTCACAATTCATGGTGTAGACAAGTTAAATGGAGTCTCTCATACTTTACTCCCTGATATGATAGAAATTGGAAGTTGGATTGGTCTTGCCGCTATGACTAAAAGCGAATTGACTATAAAAAATGTCAATTGGGATTACTTAGGACAAATTCCAGTAGTATTCAAAAAATTAGGAATTCAATTAGAGAAAGTAAATGATGATATTTATATTCCCGCTCACAAAAAAGGATATGAGATTCAAAGTTATATTGATGGATCTATATTAACTGTCTCAGATGGACCTTGGCCAGGATTTACTCCAGATTTATTAAGTATAATTTTAGTCGTTGCTACCCAGGCAAGGGGAAGTTTGTTAATTCATCAAAAAATGTTTGAAAGTAGATTGTTTTTTGTAGATAAACTTATCGATATGGGAGCAAAAATAATATTATGTGATCCTCATCGCGCAACTGTTATTGGTCATGATTTCAAGTCTCATCTAAAATCAACTGTAATGACATCACCTGATATTAGAGCAGGAATTTCTCTTTTAATTGCAGCACTTTCCGCCAAAGGTACAAGTACAATTCATAATATCGAACAAATTGATCGTGGATATGAAAATATTGACTCAAGGTTAAAGGCTATTGGAGCTAAAATAACTCGAATTTAAACTTTAAGAGTTCCAATTCCTCCATCGACACTGATTATTTGACCTGTAATCCATGAAGAGTTTTTTAGTAAAAATATTGCAGTATTAGCCAATTCCTTTGGTGAGCCAATTTTTTTAAGAGGATGTCTATCTATAGCTCTTTCCATTTTGGCTTCATTATTTAAAAACTTATCAGCTAAAGGCGTATTTGTTATAGATGGTGCTATAGCATTAACTGATATTTTTGGAGCTAGCTCCGCAGCTAAAGATCTAGTTAACCCCTCTAATGCTCCTTTTGAAGCAGCAATAGATGAATGAAAAGGCATTCCAGTTTGAACTGCTACGCTACTGAACAAAACAATACTAGAGTGCTCTGATTGATTTAAATTTTTCAAAACTGCTTGTATATTTCTAATTGCTCCCATAACATTAATGTTGAAATCTGAAATGAAAGTTTCAGGCTTAAGGCCTCTAAAGGGTCTTAGATTTATAGTGCCTGGGCAATATACAAGACCATCTAATGATTCAGGAAGTATTGAAGAGTCTATAGTTTCTTCAGTTATATCAATTTTGATGAATTGATGTTTAAAGTTACTTAAAGATTCATTTGTTCTGTTAGCAACATAAACATTATGTTCCTCATGTAATTGTTTTACAATCTCTAACCCAATTCCTGAGCTACCTCCAACAATAAGTATATTTTTTTTCATATAATATTTTTTAATAATTCGTTTCTAGTATAAGAGTCTGTTTTTCCAAATTCACCAAAAATTTCAATTAATTTATTAAACCTATAATCAAATATTTCATCAAGTTTTGGTTTTACTATTATAGGATGAAATAATTGACCTAAAAGGCCAAAAGGCAACTTATAATCAATGACATCTTCCATTTCCACACCACCTTCAATTTCTTTTATGAAATGCTTGTGATGCCATAATGAATAAGGGCCAAACCTTTGTTCATCAACAAAATATACTCCATGTTTGACATGAGTTATTTCAGTAATCCATTTTGTTGGTATTCCTAGGATAGGAGTGACTATGTATTGTATGATTTGACCTGCAAATATTTTTTTTTCTGACCCACCAAGGATTTTGAAGCCCATATAATCTGGGGTTATGATTTTTAGATTTTTTGGATCTGACAGAAATTCCCATGCTTTATCAATAGATATAGGTAGCTTTTGAGACGTAGTTTTTGTGTAAACTTTCATGAAAAATTTTAACAAATATACTAGATGTCGTTATCAATTTTCAATAATTTTTCTATTTTTAAAATTAAGATTAAAGAGTTTATTATTGATATAGTACGGTTATTATGTATTAGTATAGAGTTTTCTATAGTCAAAAAAAGCATTGATATTTTTTGGTAGATAATAAAGCGTAATGATTACCAATCAAATTAATTAAATATGAAAGCCAAACAACAAAACTGAAACTATAATTAGCTGTCATTATATAAAAATATTAATTAATCCTTAATTGGGGTAAACATAGAAATATAGTTATTAAATTTACATATAAATAAAAATTAAAGACATGAAAAAAAATCTATTATTGTTATTATTTGTTCCATTTTACAATTTGGCTCAAGTAGTCTCTCCTCAACCGAGTCCTTCTGCTACAATTAATCAAACTGTTGGTCTTACTGATATTAAAATTGAATATTCAAGACCTGCAATGCGCGGTAGAGAAGTTATGGGTAATTTAGTTCCATATGGAGAATTATGGAGAACTGGTGCAAATGCAAACACAAAAATTAGTTTTTCAGATCCAGTAACAATTGCTGGTATTGAAATACCTGAAGGAACATATGCTTTATTTACTCGTCCTGGAAAAGAAATGTGGGAAGTATTTTTTTATAAGAAAAGTGATAATTGGGGACTTGTGAAGGATTGGGATGCAACTCAAATTGCTGTAGTATCTGAGTCAAAAGCAACTAAAACAAATGAAATTATAGGATCTTTTACTATTCAACTGGAAAATTTAACAAATAATAATGCAGAGCTTACTATTTCATGGGAAAATACAAAGGTTACGACTTTAATAGAGGTTCCTACTGTTAAAAAAACAATGGCGTCTATAGATAAAGCATTGTCAAATAATCCTAAGGCTTCAGATTATTACAGTTCTGCAGTATATTTTTTAAATAGCGAATTAGACCTTAAACAAGCTAAAAATTGGATGGAAACTGCAATTGATAAAGGAAATAATAAATACTTTCATTTAAGACAGTATTCATTAATTTTAGCAGGTTTAGGTGAGAATGAGGCTGCTATTGAAGCTGCTAAAAAATCATATGAACTAGCTGAAATAGCTGGGAATAATGATTATTTAAAAATGAATAAAGAATCTATTGAGCAATGGTCAAAATAGATGAAACTTATATTCTTAAACCTCGCTATTTAGCGAGGTTTTTTTTACTTATATTTTGAATTTCTTGTAATAGATATGCAATTGTTATAGTTAAAACTGCTCCTATTACATTTAGCCACAGGTAACCAAATTCCTCAAACAAGTAACAATAGATTATTAAGAACTCTGAAATTATAGCAGCAAAAAACACTGGATTACTATCTATCTTTTTAAAGAATATTGCAATTAAAAAAATGCCTAAAATTGTTCCGTAAAAAATTGATCCTATAATGTTTACTAGTTGAATTAAGTTCTCAAAAAGATTACCATTATATGCGAAAACTATAGCTATTATCCCCCAAATTAAGGTGAATAATTTTGCCATATTAACATAGTGATTTTCTGACAGGTTAGGCGTGTGTCTTTTGTATAAGTCAATTAAGGTTGTAGCTGAAAGAGCATTCAGTTCAGAAGCTGTTGAACTCATAGCTGCTGCAAATATAACAGCTAACAGTAGTCCTATTATTCCATTTGGTAAATGATTGATAATGAACGTTATAAAAACATAATCTTTATCATTAATTGAAGCATCTTTATTGTTTTTAAGAATTAAATTATTTACTTTTTCTTTTTGTTTTTTGTTATCTAATTCAAGTTTTAAGTAATCTTTTTTTAACTGATCATTTTCAAAAAACATTGGATTTAGTAAAAGCTCATGCTTTTTATCTTGGGTAAGTTCATATTCCTTTTCAACTTGAAAATAATCGTTTGAAAAATTTGATTTTTTTATTTCTATTATATTTTTTGAATTAAAATGAATAGGAGGAGTTTCATACTGATAAAACACAAACACTATTACGCCCAGTAAAAGAATAAAAAATTGAAATGGAACTTTAAGAAACCCATTCATAATCAACCCCATCTGACTCTCCTTTAAAGACTTTCCAGAAAGATATCGCTGAACTTGACTTTGATCTGTTCCAAAATATGAAAGTGCAAGGAAAAGACCTCCTGTGATTCCACTCCAGAATGTATATCTACTATTAAGGTCTAGGCTAAAATCTAAAATATTTAATTTCTCATTATAACTAGCCAATTTAAGAGCCTTAGAAAAATCAATATTTTCAGGCATTTTAATAAGTGCTATCCAAAATGCAGATATTAAACCAATGATAATTATAATCATTTGTTGCTTTTGAGTCACATTTACAGCATTAGTACCTCCAATTAAAGTGTAAAAGATTACTATAAAGCCAATTAATACTACCAAAATCTTTAAATCCCACCCAAGTGCTACACTTAAAATTATAGCAGGAGCATATATGGTAATACCAGCCGCTAAGCCTCGTTGAATTAAAAACAAAATAGCAGTTAAAGTTCTAGTTTTTAAGTCAAACCTGCTTTCTAAAAACTCGTAAGCTGTATAAACATTTAATTTTTGATATACAGGTAAAAAAAACAGGCATATAATTAGCATTGCAAATGGAAGTCCAAAATAAAATTGAACAAAGCCCATTCCTTCATTATAAGCTTGTCCAGGTGTAGACAAAAAGGTAATTGCACTTGCTTGAGTAGCCATTACTGAAAGACCTACAGTCCACCACCTAGCTTTATTATCACCTTTTATATATGATTTAATAGATGAATGATCTTGATTTTTCCAAACACCATAAAAAGCTATAAAAAGTAGAGTTCCAATTAAAAGAAACCAATCAATAGTTAGCATTAGCTATAATTTTTCATTATTCCATAAAATATAAACCAGTAAAAAATATTTACTCCAATTAGCAAGGCATACGTTTGATTTTTCATCTTATTCATGTCCATAGTTTATTAGGTTAACAAATAGTCTGTAAGCTCCTGGAACTCCTGCAGGTAATTCTCTGAAAAAACTAAGACCAGTATAAATTATTTTACCCTTACCGTATGATGCAACTAGTAAGCTTCCTCTTTTTTTTGATTCATTAATATCATTCATTTCTAAAAGAGGTTCGAAATTTTCATCCCAATAGTTTGGAAAATATAAACCTCGTTCCTGCACCCAATATTTGAAATCATTATTTTCAATTTTATTAGGGTAATTAAATATTGAATGAGATTTATTTAAAAAATGAATTTTTGAATTTTCATCTGTAACCCTATCTCTTGAAATTTTTAATTTATAGGGAGTAATATTATTTGTTTTTAATCCTCTACGGGTATTATATTGAATAACTAAAGTTCCTCCATTTTTTACATAATCCCATAAAATCTCGTTTTTAAAACTTAATTCGTCAATAACATTAAATGCTCTAATACCTATTACTATTGTTTTAAAACTTAAAAGATTCTCTAAAATTATTTTAGAGGGATCAATATCAACTACCTCTATTCCAATATTTTCTAATGTTTCAGGTATTTTATCTCCTACACCCATTAAATACCCAATTTTATTAATATTATTTTTCAAATCAATTCCAAAAACTTTAGCAAAACTTGGCTTTACAATGAATTGTTTTGGAATATGGGGATAATCAATAGTTATTAGCTGATTAGAGTATTCATTGTTGCTTGAATTAATAATTGGCTTTATAATACCTGAGTTGTTTTTATTGCTAGAATAAACTTTGAATAAATAATTTTTTTGTTGATTCTTTTTTGAAATATCAAACAAAAATTGATTCGGCTTGGTTATCCAACCTTCTGGTAATTCTATACTTAGAGTGCCCTTAACATTATTTTCATGTGCAGTTATTGAAACAGGTATTTGTCTTGGTTTTGAATCAGGAAATATATAAACAGGTTGATCAAGTTTAACAGTGACTTTTGGCACAATAGTGTAGGGCGTTATCACCTCACCTTGAACAGGATCTGTAATCCTGTTATTTGCATCAACAATCATATTTAATTCTGTACCATTTATTTCTAGCTTTATTTCAGCTTTTATGGCTATTGGGGTTTCAGGTAAACCCTTTAGCTCTTGATTGTCTACTTGATACATTCCTAGCGTGCCTTCTTTAGTTAGCCAGTAAGGTGATGAAATTTGATCACCTGTAGTTATATCTAATTTTTTTTCAAACAAATTATTATTAATTATTGTAGAATTAATTATAAAATCAGTATTTTTTAATTTCAGATTTTTAATTAAAATACTTGTATTTGATGGGTTGATAATTTTCAGATTAAATATTTCTTTGCTTTTTGGAGTTCCTAATATATTTTCACTATTTAATTGAATATTTAATCCCAAACAAAGAGATATTATATTTTTTACTTCATTTAACTTTAAGCTTTTCCAATATCCAATTTCTAAACTTTCAATATTTTTATAAATATTAATTAAGTCAGAGATGTTTTTTTCAGGAACTTTAAAGTTAAAGTCATTAAGAAGTCTATCAATTAGGCTTTCAATTTTATCTCCACCTTTTAATCTGTTCCAACTAATATCAATTCCTTCAAAAGGATTATTTGATGAAACAGACTTTCCTTTTATTAGCTCCATATAACCCCATTGAGGACCTCCAGGTTTTGGTGATCTTCCGAATCCTTGAGATTTGTGTTGACTTCTACTTTTAGCAGCTATTTGATCATAGGTCAATCCAATCAGAGGATTAAATTCACTTTGATCAAATTTTAAAAAATTATCTTTTTCAACTTTCATAAAATTTTCCTTACTTCCATAAAAAAACCAGGAAGTGTTAAAAAATAATTTTTCTGGATTCCAAACTGAAAGTGATTCTAATTGTTCTGGAAAATAATTAACATTTGATGACAGATCAAAAGCTTGGTAGCTTAAAATTGCTGATGACGTATGATGTCCATGAGTTGTGCCAGGAGTTCTATGATCAAATCGATTTATAATTATATCAGGTTGTATTGTTCTTATATGTTTAACAATTTGACTTAATAATTCATTTTTATCCCAAATATTTAATGTTTCATCTGGATGCTTGGAGAAGCCAAAGTCATTAGCAGTTGTAAATAACTGATTAGCACCATCAATTTTTCTCGCAGCCAAAAGTTCTTGAGTTCTAATTAAACCTAACGCATCTGTTAATTCAGTCCCTATCCTGTTTTGACCTCCGTCACCTCTTGTTAGCGAAAGATAAGTTGTTTCAATATGATATTTATTTGAAAAATAAGAAATAAGACTTGTGTTTTCATCGTCTGGATGAGCTCCTATGTGTAGTAAACTTCCCAAAACATTTAATTTTTGAATCTTTGAATATATATCTGAACTATTCTGTGATCTTGCCTGAAAGGCGAATAGTAGAAAAAATAATACTAGCGTAAAAAAGTATTTCATTTGTTGAAGTTAATATTTAAAAATTAGCGATCTATAAGTTTCTTTATTTCATTTAAAACTTCAGTTACCGGAAGGCCAACGACATTTGTATAACTGCCGTTTATCTTTGAAATCCCCAATAAACCAATTGATTCTTGTATTGCATATGAACCTGCTTTGTCAAGGGGGGCGGCGTTTAATAAGTAATCATCAATTATGGAGTTATTTAGTTTTTCAAATGTAACTTCAGTTGTTACATCAATACAATAATAATTGTTAAATGTTAAAAACCCTACTGCTGTAATAACTTTATGAGTTTTTCCGGACAATGACTTTAGCATTTGTTTTGCATCATCTAAAGATTTTGGTTTACCAAGACATTTATTTTCATGCCACACAATTGTATCAGCCGAAATTACTATTTGATTTTTATTTATTATTTTTTTAAATGGATTAGATTTTAAACCAGCAATATATCTCGGTATATCCGCTTCTTTTAGGTTTGACGGATAGGTTTCTTCTACATCAAAAGTTTTAATTTTAAATGGAAACTTAAATAAATTAAAAAAATCTTTTCTTCTGGGAGAATTAGATGCTAATATGATTTCTTTCTTAAAGTTTTCAATCATAGAATTAGTTCGTATACTTCCATTTTTTCTGAACTCGAAGAACTTGTTCTATAATTTCTCTAACACAGCCATTACCTCCATTTTTGTGAGAAATATAATCTGCTTTTATTTTAACATCAGTAACTGCGTCTTGAGGACACGAACTTATTCCAACTTTTTCCATAACGGGTATATCAGGTATATCATCTCCCATATAAAGAATATTATTTGCAGATAATTTGTATTTATTTAATAAGTGATTGTAAGAATCAATTTTATTATGAGAATCCAAGTAAATATCGTTTATACCGAGTTTTTCTATTCTTTTTCTGATGGATTCATCTTTTCCACCTGAAATTATTGAGATTTTAAAACCTTTATCAATTGCATATTTCATTGCAAACCCATCTTTGGCATCCATTAACCTTAAAATCTCTCCATTTGAGGTAATTAAAAGTTTGCCATCAGTTAAGACGCCATCAACATCAAAAATAAAAGTTGTAATATTTTTTAATCTTATTTTGTAATTTTCTTTATTCATAGCTGTTTTGTATTGATTTTGTTATTAAATCATAAAGTTTTTTATCATTTAAATCATTAATTAGTTCATTATGAATTTTTAATGTTTTGTTATCACCCCTTTTTGCGGGTCCAGTTTGAACTATTTTTGGATCATTAATCAATGCTTGATTAATTGTGTTTTTTATAATGGGTTCTAAAATAGAGAAGGGAATGTCGTTATTAGTACATATTTTTTTTCCTTTATAAATCATGTGATTCACAAAATTATTAACCCAAACAGCTGACAAATGCAAATTAGCTCTTTGTATGGAGTTTAAGCACTCGTAGCTCCCCTTTAGGGCTAGAACTAATCTTTTTAAAACAATCAAATCATTTTCACTTTTAGCTTCAATACAAAAAGGTGTATTTTTAAAAAGTTTATCATTGGATTTTGAAATTGTTTGAACTGGAAATAACACGCCTGATCTAGAATAATTTTTAAATATATTTATTGATGTTGCACCGGAGCAGTGAACAACAAAAGAATCAGTACTAATAAAATTAAAAAAAGTATCAATTGAATTATCTGATACTGCTAAAATATATAAGTCAGCTTTTTTAAGATCAGATAATTTATTGATTCTTTTTTCTGGGAATTCATCGTTTATCCAACTTCTTCCGTACCACTCAAGTAACTTAAATTCTTTAAGATTGTCTATTGAGTTTGCTAGTTTAGAACCTACATTTCCGTTTCCAATAACAGTGATCTCTAACATAATTTCAAATGTACATAATGTTGTTAATAAACTAATAAATTAAAAAACAGTAAAAATGTTAAATAAATCATTTTAATAACAACATAGCTGTTTAAAAATCCAGTATCAAAGGGTATATTTGTAATAACAATTTAAGATATAAATGCAAGAAAAATTTTTTAAGTACTTGTTTTCAAATCAACTAACGGCGCTGTTGTTTATTGCTTTCCCAACAGCAATGGGAGTTGGTACTTTTTTGGAAAGTTTTTATTCTACAACCGCAGCTAAAATCTGGGTTTATAATGCATGGTGGTTTGAACTTATTTTGGTCTTATTTATGTTAAATTTTCTTGGAAATATATTTAAATATAGATTGTTTAAAAAAGACAAATGGGCTGTGTTGTTATTACATCTTTCATTTATATTAATTCTTTTGGGTGCTTTTATAACTAGATACTTTGGTTTTGAAGGAGTAATGCCAATAAGAGAAGGGAATGAAAGTAGTAAAATTATATCAGAAAAAACTTTTTTAACAATTCTCGTGGATGGAGAAGTAAATGGGACTCCCCAAAGAAAGAAATTAATAGATGAGGTCTTGTTCTCAGAACACACTTCAAATAATCTTAATTGGAATAAAAACTTTGATGGACAAGAATTTTCTATTAGTTCTGTTAAATATATCGAAAACGTATCAGAAGGGCTTGTTTTAAATTCTGATGGAGATAGATATTTAAAGATTGTTGAAGCCAATGATGGAAACAGACATGAACACTTTTTAAAGGAAGGAGAAGTTGCAAGTATTCACAATGTTCTTTTTACATTAAATAATTCAGTAGATGGAGCTATTAATATTCGTTCAGATTCTGGTTTATACTACATAGAATCTCCCTTTTCTGGAACATTTACTAGAATGGCTGATCAATTTAAAGGTAAAATAACAAAAAATGAAGAACAAGAATTATTACTTAGATCTCTCTATGTTATACCAAACTTTCAATTTGTAATTCCTGACCCTCCTTTAAGAGGAGATTTTGGAATTGTTAAGTCGGATGATAAATTGACTGACAAACAAGATGCATTATATTTATCAATAAGCTCAATGGGTGAGACAAAACAGATTGGTGTAATGGGAGGGAAGGGAGTTGTTAATGAAGCTAAAGATGTTAAAGTAGGTGGACTTGATTTTTATATTTCATATGGCTCTCAATCATTAAACCTTCCATTTTCAATTACTTTAAATGATTTTATAGCAGACAAATATCCAGGAACAGAAAAAAGCTATTCTTCATTTATGAGTAAAGTTACAGTTAAAGACGATTCTAAAGTATTTGATTATGATATATACATGAATAATGTTTTAGACTATGAGGGATATCGATTTTTTCAAGCCTCTTTTGATCCAGATGAAAAAGGAACAGTACTTTCTGTAAATAATGACTCTATGGGAACTTTGATCACTTATATTGGATATATTCTATTATATCTATCTATGTGTGGTATATTTTTTATAGGAAGAACTCGTTTTAAGAATTTATCAAAAAGCCTTTCAAAATTAAAAAATAAACAATTTTCGTTTGTATTACTTTTTTTATTTTTTAATACTTTAAATGCTCAAGATTCAGTCTTAAAAAAGTTTGAATTACAAGAATTTGATTTTGATTCATTAATACAGGTTACTGCTTTTCCAGATATCCAAGCCAATAAATTTGGTAGTTTAATAATTCAAGACTTAGGTGGGAGAATGAAGCCTGCTAATACTTTTTCATCAGAATTACTCAGGAAGGTTAGTAAGAGTGACACATATAAAGGACTTTCATCAGACCAGGTTTTGCTATCCATCATAAACAATCCGGCTGTATGGTATAATGTCCCAATTATATATTTAAAAAGGGGGAATGATAGCTTGAGAAAAATTGCTGGGGTTGATGAAAAATCAAAATATGCACCACTAGTATCATTTTTTGATGAACAAGGTAATTACAAGATTGCTAATCAATTAGAAAATGCATATAGGGCCCAAACTCCAAATCAATTTCAAAAAGATTTTATTGAATTAGATAGAAGAGTTAATCTCTTATATTCTGCATTAGAAGGAAAGGTATTAAGGATTTTCCCTATACCAAACGATTCAATAAATAAATGGGTTTCATATCCGGAATTAAATGAAGTTGATATAAAAGGAACAGACTCATTGTATGTGAATAATGTTTTACCACTTTATTTCCAGGCAATGCGATTAGGAAAGTCTAATGGAGATTTCACGCAAGCTGATGAGCTTATTGAGAGTTTGAAGGGGTTTCAAAGAAAATATGGATCAGAAGTTATACCAAGTTCTTCAAAAGTTGATGCTGAAATTTTATATAACAAATATGATATATTTAAAAAATTATTTAGTTGGTACATATATGCTGGACTTTTATTATTTATAGTTTTAATAATTAGAATTTTTAATGAAAGAAAATTCCTTAAATATTTTGAATTAGCTTTAATAGGATCTATTATATTACTTTTTTCTCTTCATTCTTTAGGTTTAATCTTTAGATCATTTATTTCAGGTCATGCACCATGGAGCGACGCATATGAGTCTATGATATATGTTTCATGGGCTACATTATTTTTTGGTTTAATTTTTGGTAGAAAATCCTCACTTACAATTGCTGCTACATCTTTTGTGTCATCTATGATACTTATGATTGCTCACTGGAGCTGGATGGACCCTGCTATAGCCAATTTACAACCTGTTTTAGACAGTTATTGGTTAATGATTCATGTCGCAGTAATTGTAGGGAGTTATGGTCCTTTTTCTATTAGTATGATTCTTGGAATTGTAACTTTATTTTTAATTACCATAACAAACTCAAAAAACAAAAACAAAATTAAATCAAAAATCAAAGAATTAAGTATAATCAATGAACTCTCTATTACTATAGGTTTAATAATGTTGACAATTGGAAATTTTCTTGGAGGAATGTGGGCAAATGAAAGCTGGGGTAGATATTGGGGTTGGGATCCGAAAGAAACATGGGCTTTAATTTCAATTATGGTATATGCATTTGTAATTCATATGAGATTAGTTCCTGGTTTAAAAGGAAGGTGGTTATTTAATCTAATGAGTATAGTAGCATACTCAAGTATATTAATGACCTACTTTGGTGTTAACTTTTATCTTGTAGGTCTTCATTCTTATGCAAGTGGAGATAAAATTATAACTCCAAACTTTGTATACTACTCAGTTTTATTTGTAATTATTTTAGGAAGCATATCTTATTACTCCAATAAAAAACATTACAAATAACTACTTTAATGATAAAATAAAATCATCCTCATCAGCACCCGACTGAACAAGTTTTATAGATTTTTCAACTATAGAGTTAGCCTCTTCAATAGGAAAGCCTAAAGCGATTGTGAGCTTGATAAGCAATTTAATTTCTGCTTTATCTGCAATATCATCAGCAACAACAATTCTAGATAAGTCATATAACCTCTCTAAACGCTTAAGCTCTGAGGCAGGAGGATTTATTTGATGAGAATCAGGGTTTAAAATAATTTCATCAGCCTCTGCTGGTTCAATTTCTAATAGGATAGCAAGTCTGTTGATGAATTTTCTTTCATCATCTGTTATTATATCATCACTCAGCGCAACTCTTACTATTGATGCGAAATGATCTCGATTACGGTTTTTAAAATTACTTGAAAAAACATTAGACATATATTTCGGTTTATTTTTTTCAAATATAAAAAACCTGCATTTACTTCAAACATGTATATGCATTTTTATATATTTTGATTGTATTTTTTTAAATTAGCTCAAAATCTAAATGATGGTATTAAATGTTGTAGACGAGACTTCATCTCTAGAATCTTTAGTAGTTGGAATAGCAAACAGTAACGGTGGTATTCCTGAATTAAAAGATGTTTATGACCCTAAATCAAGAAGTCATATATTATCTGGGACTTATCCTTTAGAGGCTGATATGATTATTGAATTAGATTGCTTTATCTCTAAATTAACTTTTTATGGAATAAAGGTTCATAGACCAGATTTAATAAAAAATTATAATCAAATATACTCTAGAGACATTGGTTTTGTTATTGAAAATAAATTTTTTAAATCAAATATTTTACCAATCAGATCTAGAGAAATTGATGCGCTAAAAAACATACTAAACTCATTAGATCCAGAATTAATTATTACTTTTCCAAAAGATGCACATATCGAAGGAGGAGATGTTGTTCTTCACAAAGACAAAATTTATGTTGGTGCTTATATAAGAAGTGATTATCCTAAATACATAACTGCAAGAACAAATTTAGAAGGCTTGAAGTTTTTACAGAATTATTTTTCAAAAAAGGAAGTTGTTTTGTTAGAATTAAATAAATCTAATACAGATCCAAAAAAAAATGTTTTACACCTAGATTGTTGTTTTCAGCCTATTGGTAAAAAATCTGCTATAATTCATAAGGGAGGATTTTCAAATAAAAATCAGTTATTGGCTCTCATAGATGATTTTGGTATTGAAAATTGTTTCTTTATTAATTCTAAAGAAATGTTTGACATGATGAGTAATGTCTTTTCAATTAACAAGAATACAGTAGTGTCTGATTCAAGTTTTACAAGGCTTAATAAATGGCTTATTAAAAAAAGCTTTAAAGTAGAAGAAGTTTCTTTTAGAGAAATAGCTAAGCAAGAGGGATTATTTAGATGTGTTACTTTACCATTAATTAGAAAAAATGAATAGATTAACTAATCATGTTTTAATGGTTCGTCCTTACCTTTTTAAAAAGAATGAACAAACAGCATTAAACAACCACTATCAATATGATAGTGGCTTGGATTTTAATACATTAAACAAATTAGCTCTTAGGGAATTTGATGAATTAGTTAAGATTTTAATTAAAAATGGCATAAAGGTTACCATTCATCAGGATAATCAGAATCCTGAGACACCTGATTCATTATTTCCTAATAACTGGATTTCTTTTCATGATAAACATAAAGTGATTCTCTATCCAATGTTTGCCAAAAACAGAAGAGATGAAAGATCTAGTCATGTTTTTGATTCTCTAAAAGAATCAGGTGTAAATACTAAGATTATTTTTGATTTGTCAAATTATGAGAATTTAAACATGTATTTAGAGGGTACTGGAAGCATGGTTTTAGACAGGGTTAATAAAAAACTTTATGCCTCGTTGTCTGATAGAACAGATGACTCTGTAATACTAGATTTCTCCAAAAAAATGGGTTACAAGCCTATCATATTCTCCTCATATCAGACTGTTGACAATAAGAGATTAAAGATTTATCATACAAACGTAATGATGAGTATTGGAAATAAATTTGCAGCTGTTGGGTTTGATTCAATAGATGATGTCGCAGAAAGAAATATGGTTTATAATGAATTAAAAAATGATAATAAGGAAGTTATATCACTAACTGAAAATCAAATTGAACAGTTTGCAGGAAATATGTTGCTTGTAAAAAACAGTATTCAACCTATTTTGGTCATGAGTACTTCAGCATTTAAATCTTTATCTAATGACCAGATTAATAAATTTGAAACTTACGCTAAAATAGTCCATTCTAATCTAGAGACTATTGAAAAAACAGGAGGTGGAAGTGCAAGGTGTATGTTAGCTGAAATCTTTTAAATACCACTTAATAACAATTAATAAATATTTTTAATTGCTATAAAACGAATTCTTTTGTAATCAGCATACCATTTTCCATTGGTAAAACATTTTTCTTTTATGCTTTCTTGTACCTCAGTTTTAATTTCTTCTATGTGTGTTAAATCAACATCTTTAAAAAAACTTTTGGCAAACATTGAAATCCAGTCCTTTATACCATCCTTTTGATTAGTAAGCTCTGTTTTACGATTAAAACTTTCCGCTAGGACAACTTTAAACCCTACCAATTCTAATTCTTTTGAGTATTCTTCAGCAGATGGGAAATACCATAATTCTAATTTAGATTGGTTTAAGTAGCCTCGTTTTTTTAGAGAGCTTCTTAACTGATCAACTATTGTCTTTACATTATTTTTTCCTCCAAACTCAAGAACTATTTTTCCATTAAATTTTAAATTTTTATACATGCACTTTATAACACTTTTATAATTTTTAATCCAATGAAGAGTTGCGTTTGAAAAAATAGAATCAAATTTATTTTTAAATCTAAAATTTTCCGCATTACAAACTTGGAATTTAACCTTTCCATATCTTAGCTTTGCATCAGCAATCATTTCAACGGATTTGTCAATTCCAATAGTTTTTTTTGAAATTTCATTGATTATAAATGTTAACTGTCCCGAGCCACAACCTAAATCTAAAATTCTCTCATTTTTTTTGGATTAAGTAACTCTACAAGAGATTTTCCATAATTATAGACATAAGTATAATTATCATTGTATAACTCTGTATCCCATTTTGGAATTAGTTTATCATTTTCTTTAACTTTCATAGTCTTTAGTCAGTTGACATAATTTTAGGTAATAGATTTAAAAACTCCATTTTTTATATCTTTTTCAACTTCATTCCCGTAAAATGTTTGCCCATGCATATTAATGTATACTCCTTTACTCAGATTCTGAACTACAGAGAGAGCACTACCTAAGTTGAAGAATCCATCAGACGAACTTCCGAAAGCATAAGGAACCATTGCTCCAGTAATTACAATTACTTTTTCTGGAATATTTGCCTTAATTAGATATTTAGCAGTATTTGTCATTGTATCTGTTCCGTGGGTAATTACAATGAATTTTGATTTACATTTCAAGCATGCCTCTTCAACTAACTTAAGATGAGAATCGTCCATTTCAAGACTATCAATAAGCATCAATTGATCTATTTCTAAATTAAGTCTGCATTTGGCTCTTTTAAGCATTTGTGGCACATGAGTTTTTTCAAAAAATAATTTACCATTTATATAATTGTATGTTTTATCAAATGTACCTCCAGTAACAAATATTTGAATTTTACTCATTTTAATAAATTATAGCAATATTGATAATGTATCTTGAGAGTTTGTGAGTTTGATCTTTTTTTAGATCTAAAATATTTTAATAAATATTTATTTTTATTTTGAATCAAACCTTTCACCTCATTTGATAATTTCTCGTCCTCAATCAATAGTTTAAAATGATTTATAAGGTTTTTTTGAAGCTCTCTTTGAAGAATGTCAGGTTTTACCAAATCCGCGGTTAAATTATTTGTTAAACGTTCAATTAGCTCAAATACTGATAATCCATTTCCTTCAAGAGTATTTTCAGTTGAAATCATAGTATTTAATTTTTTAACACTCAAAATCCTATTGAATACTGATTTTTGAAGATTACTTATTAGAGTTAAAGCACCGTCATTTTTTATTTTCGAAATCACTTTTTTATCATATAACCAAATTGGTGAAGACCAAAGATTCTTATATAAAAAACTTATTGCTCGTAATTGTTGATCCTTAGAAACATTTTTATAAGGTATTGCGCTTTGACCTTTGTTCATTAAAGTTTTATTAACTCCACCAATTATAGACGAAACATGATATATATATCTTCTATATACGCTTATAAGTTCTCCATAAAGCTCATTTAAATCCTCAAAGCTCATACCTTCTTTAATTGTCCATTTCTCAAGATTTTGAGAGACAATTTTAAGATTCATTAATCCGTAATTACTTGCTTCTACAGGATCATCTCCAATGTTTTCGGTTTGAGAATTTGGATCATTACCATATGATCCAAACATATATATAGGATTTAAATTTTTAACACCAACCCATTTATTAAGTTCTTTTGCTATTTCATTTTCATTTTTATCTGAAAAATATCTATATCCCCATTCTATTGAATATTCATCGTAAGGTCCTAGCTTCCTAACGAATCTTATGTTTTCATCACCTGGTTGGGCAACATAATTATATCTCGCATAATCCATGATAGTTGCAGCAATACCCATTTTTTGAGTAAAATTTCCTGATCTTAAAGAATCAACAGGATACGCAGAACTAGCTTTCATGTTATGAGGCAACCCAAGTGCATGTCCAACTTCGTGTGAAATAACTCTCCTCATCATTTCTCCAATTTCTTTTTCTGGAGTGTCCAGTGTTCTTGCTTTAGGATTAGCGGCACCAGTTTCTAATAAATATCTATTTCTATATGATCTTAAATGATTATGATACCAAATTATATCACTTTCTAAAATCTCCCCTGTTCTAGGGTCTGATACACTTGGACCAGTAGCATTTCTAGTTTTGGATGCAACATACCTTACAGTTGAGTACCTAATGTCTTCTGGGCTGAAATTAGAATTTTCTTCTTTAGTAGGAGGGTCCTTTGCTACTATTGCATTTTTAAAACCAGCTTTTTCAAAAGCAATATTCCAATCTTCAATACCTTTCTTAAAATAGGGCCTCCATTTAATTGGAGTTGCAGGATCCAAGTAATACACTATTGGTTTTATGGGTTCAGTTAATTCACCTTTGTTATAGGCTTCAATATTTTTAGGCTCTAATCTCCATCTTCTGATTATATTGAATTCATCAGACTTCAGTTTGTCTGAGGAATAATCAACTTTCTTTAAACTAAACCAGCCAATTCTTTTATCTAACAATCTTATTTTCATTAAAGTTTCAGGTAGTAGAATAATAGAATGATTTATCTGAAAACTTAATGTTTTCGAACTGTTTGATCTAGGGAGATTATTTGCAGAATATGTTAATGTGTTTTTGATTTCAGTATTATTAGGAAAGCTATTTGCTTTATCAATAAAACTTCTTTTTTTATCTACACTTCCAATTTTAAACCTTTCTTTATCTGACTTTCTGATTAAATTGAACCCAGGCGAATCATTCATAAAATAACTTGACACATCAATTAAGAATCTATCTTTTTCTTTATTTTCAATCTCAAAGACAGCAAGAATTGGAGGAAAATTATTTTTGATTACGCTTATCTGGATAGGGTCTTGGTCGGTGGCTTCATTTGTATATGCCAATTTTTTAAGAACTATTTTATTATCTTTTAATTTGAAAGAAATTACATTTTCTGCAGTTTTGGAACCAGCATTTATGTATGACGAATAGTCACCTGGAAACTGGGAAAATCTAGTTACCATTAGCAACTCTTTATCTAAAACTTTTTCATTAATTTCAAAATATAATTTATTATTTTTTAAATAAGTATTTATAAGTCCATTAGACTTTTTCATTTCGACAGTAATACTGTCAATGGTTGATTTTTTATTCTTTTTTTGACTATATGAAAATATAAAACTAAATAAAGTCAGTATTAAAAATATTCTACGAATCATAAAATTAATTTTTTGAACTATATTCGAAATTCTCTAATTTAAAGTTTGGAAGAGCAGATAATAGGTGGTCAAAAATATCAGAAACAATACTCTCGTAAATAGACCAATCTTTATCAGTTATAAAAGCATAAATTTCCAAAGGAATCCCTGTTGGAGTTGGGGCTAGTTGTCTACACATAATAGTCATGTTTTTATTTACTTTGGAGTGCTGGTCTAAATATTCTTTTATATAAGCTCTGAATAATCCAATATTCGTAAGATTTCTGCCGTTAATTAATTCAACTTTATTTGTTTTCAATGAATTGTTATGTGTTTTAATTTCTTTTTCTCTATTACTTATGAAGGAACTTATCAGTTCTATTTTTTTTAAAGGTTCAATTTCTTGATCATTCAAAAACTTAATGGAACTGGCTTTAACAAGAATTGCTCTTTTTATTCTTCTTCCATCAGAATCACTCATCCCTCTCCAGTTAGTAAAAGAATCTGATATAAGCTTGTATGTAGGAATTGTGGTAATTGTATTATCAAAATTTTGAATTTTTACTGTAGAAAGACTTATGGATATTACATCTCCATCTCCATTTGAGTTATTCATTGTGATCCAATCACCTATTCTAACAGTATCATTTATTGTGATCTGAATACTAGCAACAAAACCTAATAAAGTATCTTTAAAAATAAGAAGAATGACTGCCGATAGAGCTCCAAGTGTAGTTAGAAAAACACCAACTTCCTTCCCTGTAAGTAAGGATAAAATTATAATTCCACCAATGAACCAAATAAAAATCATAAAAACTTGAAGGTAGCTTTCCAGGGGTTTATCTTTCAAGACAGTATATTTTCTTAGTTGATCTGTAACAGATTTTAAAAACCCTCGTATTATTAGAATACCAAGAAATGCAGTGATTGCTTCTAACACATTAGAACTGAAAATGGATAACTTTGGAAAGTTATATAATACTTGAGGTAATTGAACTATTAAAAAAAATAAAGGAGGGAGATATCCCAAAAGAGATGGAATTTTATTTTTAATGAGAGAATCATCAAAATCTGAACTGGTTCTATTAGCGATTTGACTAAATAGTCTTTTGATGATATTTCTGGATAGAAATGAAAGTAAGAGTGTTGTAGATGCAATTATAAAAACAACACATGTGAAGCTCAGGAAGTTTGATAATGAATTATTTAGACCTTGAGTTTTAAAAAGTTCGAAAAAAAATAAGTACATAATTAAAGTTTAAATTTTCTTATTTATTAGCCAATATATTAGCTATTTTTTTAATTTCTATAATTAATTCTTTTAAATGACCAACATTAGTAGATGGGTTTAATAAAACAACCCTTAAATATCTAATTCCATTCATTTCACAAGATGTTATATAGAAATATTTATTATTTATTATCTGATATCTGAGTTTCAATTGAAATTCATCTTCTTTGGAGAATTTAATATATTTAAAACATAAAATATTACTTTGGGGTCTATACGGAACCTCAAAATCAGAATCTTTTATTAAAATATCATAAAAGTTGTTGCATAAATCAAAAGTGTAATCAATAAAACACTCGATAGCTTTTTCTCCTTCTATTGCAAATGCCCAAAATAATTTAGTGCCGAGTGCAGACTTTGTACATTCAATTGTATAAGCCATTGAATCCATTCCAACTACTTCATTGTTGTGAAAAACATAGGAGCCTTTTTGTTGAAAAGCTCCTGCTTGATATTTAAAGTCTTTAAAAATAACGGCTGTACAAAGAGCCGGCACTCTCATCATTTTATGTGCATCCCATATTAGAGATGTCGCTTTTTCAATTCCTTTAACTAGTTTTTTGTTTTTATTACTGACTAATGCAGCTGCTCCATGTGCTCCATCAACATGAAACCAAATATTATTTTTTTCACAAAAATCACCCATTAGATCTATGGGGTCAAATAAACCAGTTGAAGTAGCACAAGCATTAGCAATTAGACACATTACTTTTTTTCCTTGAGCAATCAGTTTTTTGTATATAGGTTCAAGCTTACTTACATCAATGATTTCATTCTCATCTACAGGAATGGGTACAAATGACTTTTTACCTAACCCAAGAATTGATAATGATCTTAATATTGAATAATGAGCTGATGCTGAACCCATAACTACTAAATCTGATGGATTACCATAGTTCCAGGAGTCTGGACTAATAGATGATCTTGCAGCAGTTAAAGCAGTTAGGTTTGCTACCGACCCTCCATGGGTTAATACTCCACTTGGATGCCCCATTTCAAATTTAAAATCATAATAATCTCTATCTTCTAACCAACCTAGTTTATCTAACATCCAATTAATCATAAATCCTTCACAAGTGCTTCCTGCAGGCCCCATCTCATATAAAGAACTTGGATTATTTATTGTTCCATGAATTAATTCAGGTATCCCTGCTAAATCATGAGGGACAGGAACTTGATGCCCCATGTAATGAGGGTGATTAAGGTGGTTAGTGTTGTCAAGATAGTTTGTCACAAAATCTAAAATATCTTCAGAAGACTTGAACCCTAGTTTAAGTCGTTCTTTAAGTTTTAATTTTTTTGCAATTAATTCTGGAACTCTTTGATTTAAAGTACTTGTTTTTTTATTAACACTGTCATTGATATGATTTTCCAAAATTCTCCCAACATCTGCAATCGTTTTTTGGGTCTTTACTTTCATTAGATAAATGTTTTGAGTAAATATAGTTTAAAACCAAAAAAGTTTAAAAATATGGAGGATTAAATATGATTAATAAGCTTTAAGTTTTTAATATTTTTACACTTAATTTTTCCAGAGTGATATTATTTGTTTCTGGCATTAAAAATATTACAAATAAATATTGGAAAATCATAAACGCTGCAAAGCATATAAAGATATAACCAGGATTACTTAATTCTGAAAGTAACGAAGGCATAAACAAAGTAATAAGTGAAGCTAAAATCCAATGAACAGAACATCCAAATGACTGTCCTTTAGCACGAAGGTGATTGGGAAAAATTTCAGATATGAATACCCATATTACTGCTCCTTGACCTACTGCATGTGAGGCTATAAAAATAAATAAAAATAGAGGTATATAAATTCCTTTCCAGCTTAACAAAAAAGAGACACCTATCATTGTCAGAGAAAATATATATCCAATTGAACCGATTTTAAGAAGTGTTCTTCGACCTGTTCTATCGATCATATACATTCCAAGTAAAGTGAAGATAAGATTAATTATTCCAATGCCAATACTGCTTAAAAAAGCTGAATCTGATTTAAGCCCTGCTACCTCAAATATCCTTGGAGCATAATATAAAAAGGCGTTTATACCTGATAGTTGGTTGAAAAACGATATTAAAAAAGCAAGAATAAG
This sequence comes from Candidatus Marivariicella framensis, assembly GCF_982709265.1. Taxonomy (NCBI): domain Bacteria; kingdom Pseudomonadati; phylum Bacteroidota; class Flavobacteriia; order Flavobacteriales; family Flavobacteriaceae; genus Candidatus Marivariicella; species Candidatus Marivariicella framensis. The sequence goes on from NZ_CEXPNT010000001.1 coordinate 144,170, forward strand.
AGGCTTAATGTATTTTAACGAAAACAATCTGTCGTTTACGTTTACAGAACTTATAATATTATTAAGTTCTGAATCATTAAGTTTTCTACCATTGAGTTCTTTAAAGATTTCATTTGCCAATGAAGGATTTTTATTTGACATTAACAACCATCTTGGACTATATGGAATGTTCATTATTCCTAAAAGATAAATTAAGGCAGGAATAGATTCAATTCCCACCATCCATCTCCATGGTTCATTGCCAAAACTTTGCAAACTATAATTTGAAACATATGCTATTAATATTCCAAACACGATATTAAATTGATAAAGAGCCACAAGCCTGCCTCTTTTTGATGGTGGAGCAATCTCGGAAATATAAGTTGGACCAGCTATTGTTGAAGCTCCAACACCAATGCCACCAATAAATCTAAAGAATGAAAACATAAAAGGATTTGTTGAAATTCCTGATCCAATTGATGAAATTAAATATAAAACACCAATTAAAATAAGTGTTTTTTTCCTTCCCCATTTATCACAAGGATAACTTGCGAACAATGCTCCAATAACAGTTCCCCATAGAGCCATTGACATTACTATTGATCCATGAAATAAGTCTGAAGTATTCCATAGTTTTTGTAATTCTTGATCAGCTCCTGAAATGACAACAGTATCAAAACCAAATAGAAAACCAGCTAATGCAGCTACTATTGAAACTCTATAAAGTTTAGACATATTATTATTTAAACGACCTTCAGTCTTGGGTTAATTATTTTGAACCACAGTGGAGGAACTAATGCAAGTAAAATAGAAGTAGGATATCCAAAGGGAAGTTGTGGACTATTCTTTTTGTTTTCTAAAATTTGATATTTTTTTGAAGATTTAAAATGATGATCACTATGTCTTGTAAGCTCATACAGAACTATTCTTCCAATTAAATGATTTGAATTCCATGAATGATGTGTTTGAACTGTTTCATACCTGCCTGAGGATAGCTTTTTTCTTAACAAGCCATAATGTTCTATATAATTAATAGTTTCTAAAAATAAAAACGCTTGAATCCCTAGGATAATAGCAAACAATAATCCGTAGAAATCAAAAAGGAGAAAGATTACGCTTAAATAAGTTAACTGAATTATTATGTACCATAACATTTCATTTTGATAGGAAATAAATTTTTTTCCTTTTCTTTTTAAAATGTTTTTTTGAATTCTCCAGGCACTGATATATTGATTAAAGACAGATGTAATCCAAAAATTATATACACTTTGGTTAAACTTTGAAGTAGCAGGATCATCAGGTGTGGCAACATTTTTATGATGTCCAAAATTATGTTCTAAGTAGAAATGCATATAAAGACAAGGAAGGAGAAGTAATTTGGAAAGTGTTGTTTCAGTTTTAGATTTACGATGGCCTAATTCGTGAGCAACATTAATAGCATTAGTAGCTAGTAAGATTCCTAAAGATGATATAATACCAATCTTTTCATAAAACATTAATGATGTATTTGTTAAATTATATAAACCACAAAACAATAAAAAAAACACAAAAGGAATGTTTAGGTAAAGTAAAACATCAAAAATATAATTTGATAATTTTTTCTTCTTTTGACTTTCATCATATGGAGCATCAAAATCTTTCATTATTAATTCCAAAATCGGAATAAAAATAAAAGCATATATAGGGGTTGTAAAGGTTAATATTCCATTTGAGAAAATTGCAACAAGTGCTGATAATGGAATTGTATAAGCAAATAAATATTTTAAATCGTCAAGCATTAATCTACTCTTTAATTTAATGTGAATATAATTAATTTAGTACAATGATTTAGGTAACTCTTGGTCTTTCCTTTGAATATTTTAAATATTCTTTATTTTTAATTATTTCAGCAAGTTTAAAAACTGTTTTTGTTAGATCTTCAAATGATGTGTATAATGGAGAAATTCCTAATCTTATGTACTTAGGTGGTCGATAATCTGGAATAATTTTAATTGTTCCTGTCTGGAGAGATTTGCATATTCTCCAAGATTCAGAATGAGAAATTGAAATATGGGAACCTCTATTTAAGCAATTGACTGGACTTTCAAGTTTAAAACCTAATGGTATTAAAAACTTGATAATCAAATTTTTTAAATATTCAGATTGCTTTTTGCTTTTAGCTTCAATAGATTTAATCCCTGCTTTTAAAACCAGATCAACACCTATTTCGATTGGAGTTATTGAAAGTATACTAGGCGTTCCATTTGAAAATCTTTTAATCCCTTTATCTTGATCAAAATCTTCTGAAAAAGAAAATGGATTTGAATGCCCAAACCACCCATTAATCGGATTTTGTAATGATTTTAAAAGATCTGTTTTGATATAAAGGTAAGCAGGAGATCCAGGTCCACCATTCAAAAATTTATATGTGCATCCAACAGCAACATGAGTATTTGTTTTTTTTAAATCTATGTGAACTACTCCAGCCGCATGACTTAGATCCCAAACTATTATGCTATTATGACTTAACGCCCAGTTATTTAGCTCTTTCATTGGGTAAATCCAAGAACTTTTATATGAAACAAGGCTTAAACATATGATTCCGGGTTTGTTTTTTATTGAGTTTTTTAACATTTCAAGATTAGCTTCAATATCAGATTCATAATCAATTATAACCGAAGTAGGTCCTTTTTTTTCCTTGCAAATTCCATTTATAATATATAAATCAGAGGGGAAGTTTAAATTATCAGAAATAAAGTGATGTTTGTATTTATTAGAATTTAATAAAGAAGATAAAACTTGATATAAATAAACTGAAGTAGATTCTCCAATAATTATTTCATTTTTAGAGGCATTAAAAAGTTTTTCTAGCTTACATGACACCCTGTCTACCATTTCCAGCCAGGAATCATTCCAACCTCTGATTAAGCTATTTCCCCAATCATTTTCTACTACGTTTTTTATTTTTATTTTTGATAATATTGGAAGTTTGCCTAATGAATTTCCATCAAGATAAATTTCATTATTATTATTAATAAATTCTTTTTTAAAATCTTTTAATTGATCATTTTGATCAAGTTTTTGAGAAAGTTTTATTTCTGTATTCATGTTTTAAAAATAATATAAAAATTGATAATTAAAATTTTAAATAATTCATTTATATTAGTTAGGATGTATTATAAGTTTTCTAATTTTATTTTAATTTTTTTCTTGTTTAAATTTTGTTTTTCACAAGAGACTTTTTCTCAATCAAGAAATGAAAAAAACATAGCTAAATATTTACTAAAGCTTAACAACCCTAAATGGCTTAAAATCAGTAATGAAAAAGCTTACTTTAAACATTACATTTCATCATCTCCAAGTAGAGTTTCAACAACATCAAATGACCAAGTTGGAAGATTAAATAACGGCCAATCAAAGACACAAAAATTTTTATATAATAAATCAGGTTATGATTATGATAGACTTGAAAAAAAAATAATACAAGTCGCTCTCTTTAAACCTAGAATTAAAATATTAGAAATTGATTTATTTGCAAATTGCAAGGGAAACTCAATTGATAATTATGATAAACTGAACAACTCATTTATCTCATTTCAGGGAGTCTCATCATTATTTATTGATGAAAATCAACTAAATCAGTTAAGAAAAATAAATACTCAATCTAACTTTATTAAAAATATAAAAGTTTCTGATCAAATTATAATGGATAATTTAAGTAGAATAATTAATCAAATATGTAAATGAAAAAAACATTACTTGTATTCCTTTTGATTTCTGAATTATTAATATCACAAAAAACTAGTATTATCACAGTTTTAGGTACTGTCCAAGATGGTGGTTTGCCTCATATCGGATGTGAGAAAAAATGCTGTAATAATTCATCCTCTGATTTAAAAGTAACATCTCTCGGATTATCATTACCAGACAATGAGGGTTTTTATTTATTTGAAGCATCTCCTGATTTTTCAGATCAATTAAATTATATGAATACTAAATATAAATCTTCTTTTAATGGAGTATTTTTAACACATGCCCATATTGGCCATTATTCAGGTTTAATGTATTTAGGAAAAGAAGCATTAGGAGCTAAAAATACTCCGGTATATGCAATGAGTCGAATGTCAAATTTCTTAATCAAGAATGGCCCTTGGTCTCAATTAGTATCACAATCAAACATAGAGTTAATTAACTTGAATAATGATCAATCTTATAATATTTCAGATGATATAAGTGTTAAACCTGTCCTTGTTCCACATAGAGATGAGTTTTCTGAAACAGTTGGTTATTACATTTATGGTTCTCAAAAAACAGCTTTTTTTCTTCCAGACATTGATAAATGGAGTAGTTGGCCAACTTCATTAAAAAAAATAGTTAAGAGTACAGATTTTTTATTCATAGACGCAACTTTTTATGACAATTCCGAAATTAATTACAGGCCAGTTGAGAGTATTCCGCATCCATTTGTAATTGAAACTATGAAAACTTTAAAATCACTTTCAAAAAAGGACAAGAATAAAATTTTCTTCATTCACATGAATCATACTAATCCTATGCTTGATCCAAATAGCGACATAGCGTTAAGAGTTATACGAGAAGGTTATAATATTGCAAAAATTGGACAAACTTTTGAGCTTTAGAAGTTAATAGAATTATATTTGCAAAAATATTTTATATCAAACATAGATGATTAAAACTGATATCATAATTATAGGTGCAGGACCTGTTGGTCTTTTTGCAGTTTTTGAAGCTGGTTTAATGAAGCTTAAGTGCCATCTAATTGATGCCATTCCCTTTCCTGGAGGTCAGTTGTCTGAAATATATCCCAAAAAACCTATATACGATATCCCTGGATTTCCTTCTGTTTTAGCTGGAGAATTAGTAGATAACCTAATGGAACAAGCTAAACCATTTAAACCTGGATTCACACTTGGTGAAAGAGCTGAATCAATTTCTAGACAAGAAGATGGAAGTTTCATTGTTACTTCAAGTGAAGGGAAAAAACATAGAGCCCCAATTATTTTTATTGCAGGAGGTTTAGGTAGTTTTGAACCAAGAAAACCTAAAATAGATGATCTTGAAAAATATGAGAATAAAGGAGTTTATTATTTCGTTAAAGAACCAGCCTTTTTTCAAGAAAAAAAAATATTTATATCAGGAGGAGGAGATTCTGCATTAGATTGGGCAATTTATTTTGCAGAAATCTCAAAAATGTCAGTAGGTTTAATTCATAGAAGTGAATTTTTTAGAGGACATAAAGACTCCGTTGATAAAATCCATCATCTTAAGAAAATTGGTAAGATTGATTTGTATGCAAATTCAGAAGTTATTTCATTAAAAGGTGAAAATTCTTTAGAATCTATTTTGATTAAAGACAATGAAAAAAAAATAACTGAACTTTCTTTAGATTGTTGGTTACCACTATTTGGTCTTTCACCTAAATTAGGTCCGATATCAAATTGGAATCTTGATATTGAAAAAAATGCTATTAAGGTTGACCATACAATGGATTATCAAACAAATATATCTGGTGTATATGCAATTGGAGATGTTAACACTTATCCAGGAAAACTTAAGTTGATTTTATGTGGATTTCACGAAGCTACCCTAGCTGTTCAATCTGCCTACAAAAAAATAAATCCAAATAAAAAGGTGGTTTTGAAATATACTACAGTCCAGGGAATTCAGGGTTTTGATTAATTAGGTTTTATAACCTACAATCTTATTTTTTATAACTTGCAAAAAACAATTAAATTAAAATTATGAAAAATATATTATTAGTATTATTTATTATACCATTATTTTCAAATGCCCAAATTTTGAATATGGATATTATCCAAGTTAAAGATGGTAGGGAAATGGATTATGAAGCTGTGGAGGCTTTTATGGTTCCTATTCAACAAGCTGCTATTAATAGCGGAAAAAAGTCAGGATGGTTCATTTTAAAAAATGTTGGTGGAGGAGATTTGACTGAAATTGAAGACAAAGGAGTGGTTGATTACATGATTTTAAGTATCTATAAGGATCTAGATCAAATGAAAGCTGATACCTGGGATGGTTATTTAGAAATTGCTAAAAAAGCATATAAAGGAAAAATGTCTTCCAGGAAAGTTGAGAGAATGATTGCATCCATAGCTGCAGAAGATAATCCAAGAAAAGATACTAGAAGTTATGTAATGGAGAATATATACTATACTAAACCAAATGCTCATGTTGTTGGGAATGTTTATACTGTTTTTCCAGCTCAGCAACTTAATGATGATTATGAGCAGTTTGAAATGGAATACTATAGACCAATTTGGGAAAAAAATATTCTTGCAGGAAAACACATGAACTGGGAGTTCAATCGAATTATTGATAGAACTGAAAATGCATACCAAAACTTAACTCATATTATATTTAACCGTAGAGTTGAGGGAGCAACTATAGATTTCCCTTCAGATTTTAGGTCTAATCAATTGTCTAAAGCAGGCATGGCTTCAAGAAAAGCATTTGATACAGCTAATATGGAGCTTATTTTTAAAGCAAACTGATCAAATAAAAAGTAAAGCTAAAAAGACCTCATCGATGAGGTCTTTTTACTTTTTGTGGAATTTTTTTCAATATGATTTTTCCTTAACATTTGTCATTAGGTCAACTAATATTATTTAAATACTATATTTAATATGTTAATTGTTAAATAAATGAAACGTAGAAAATTTTTAAAAAATACATCAAAATTAAGTTTAGTCGGATTAATCTCTCCAGATTTATTTGAAACAAAAAATAATTCATTTTTAATAAATAATTCTAATCTAAAAGCCCCAATTAGTGTTTGTACATGGAATTTTAGTAATGCAAATACTATTGCAGGTTCAGAATTAGAAAATGGGGCTTCAGCCCTAGATGGAGCAATAAAAGGTGCTTCTGTAGAGGAGTCAAATTCAAGTAATACAACAGTAGGGTATGGTGGTGCTCCAGATAGTGAAGGGAATGTTAGTTTAGATGCTTGCGTAATGAATCATCTTGGAGATTGTGGATCTGTTGCTGCTGTTAAAAATGTTAGAAGTGTAGCTGCATTGGCTAAAGATGTAATGGAAAAAACTCCTCATGTCATGTTAGTCGGAGAGGGCGCTGAAGAATTTGCTATTTCTCAAGGTTATAAAGCTGAAAACTTACTAACACCTTCAAGTAAAAAACAATGGAAAAAATGGCTTGATAAATCTAATTACAAACCCATCATAAATATTGAAAATCATGACACTATAGGTATTTTATGCATGGATAATAAAGGTGACTTTTCTGGAGCTTGTTCAACCAGTGGTTTAGCTTATAAAATGAAGGGTAGGGTTGGAGACTCACCAATTATAGGATCCGGTTTGTTTATTGACAACACCATAGGTGGAGCTGTTGCTACTGGAATGGGAGAGGAAGTAGTTAGAACTGTTGGAAGTTTTTTGATTGTTGAATTAATGAGACAAAATTATACTCCTCAAAAAGCTTGTGAAATTGCCATTCAAAGAATAATAAATAAAGAGAAGGGTAAACCTGATTTTCAAGTTGCCTATATAGCAATAAATAAAATTGGAGAAATTGGTTCTTATTCTATAAACAAAGGTTTTAGTTATTGTTTATACGCGAATAAAAAAAATAAAAACTATAAATCTGATTCTTATTTTAATTAGCGTTATTTAGAATTCGTATATATTGATAAAATAATCTTAAAAAATTGACCTACAGACATTTATCATTTCATTTTTTAATTACATTTATTAAAATTTCAGGAACATCTGTAGGTGCATTAAAAGCAAGTTATCATCATGCAAAAAATAAAATTCAAAAATATTTAAAAGAAAATTAAACCTTTTTATAAATTAACTATCTAATTAAATAGATTACAAACTAAATGTATAGAAGCCACTGTGCCTTAGCTAACTTTCTTGATCACTTTGGTGACAAATGGTCACTTATAATAATAAGAGATATGTTTCTTGAGAAAAAGACATTCAATGATTTTTTAACGAGCCCCGAAAGGATTGCCTCTAATATCTTAACTAATAGATTAAAATCACTAATGAATGATGGCTTAATAGATTATAAAATCAATCCATTAAACAAAAAAGTTAAGTGGTACTACTTAACTGATAAAGCAGCCAATTGTTATCCCGTAATTATAGAGATGGTTAATTGGAGTAGTAAGAATTTATCAAAGACATTTGGTCCTTCATCAATTAAATGGATTAAAGAAAACAGCTCAGATTCTACTAAAATTGTATCAACCAAAAAAATTTCTGGTTATAAAAAATTTCGTCAATTCATCATTGATAATTCTCTTGATCGAGCTTGATTTTTTTATAAATTTTCATTTTATTATTTAGCTTTACCTTCAAATAGATAAAACTTTTTTATTTTAATCTAAATAAAATATTTATGAATAAACACACCCTTTTTTGGTTTAGAAGAGATTTAAGATTAATTGATAACGTAGGGCTTTATAATGCTCTTAACGGAAGCAAAGAGGTTATTCCTATTTTTATTTTTGACACAAATATTATAAGTAAACTTCCGAAAGATGATGCAAGAATTAAAATTATTCATGATGCGCTAGAAGCTATAAATGAAGTACTAGAAAAATATGAGACAAATATTGCAAGTTTTAAGGGAGATCCCTTAAGCATTATTAAAAACTTAGTTAAAAAACACCCTATAGATAAAGTCGTTTTCAATCATGATTATGAACCTTATGCAAGAAAAAGAGATGAGGAGATTATTTCTTTTTTAAAACTAAATAATATTGAATTTGAAACTTACAAAGACCATGTGATTTTTGAAAAGAATGAAGTTGTAAAATCTGACGAAACCCCATACAAAGTTTATACACCTTTTTCAAGATTATGGATAAAAAATTATAATTCACAAGAACATGTTGATTATCCATCTGAGAAACTTTTAAAAAATCTTACTTCAAATCATTTATTACCATTTTTATCTTTTACAGAACTAGAATTTTTAACTTCAAAAGTTAAAATACCTAATTATAAATACAACTCAACTATTATTAGAGAGTATGAATCAACTAGAAATTTTCCTGCATTAGACAATACATCTAAACTAGGAGTCTACTTAAGGTTTGGTTTGTTAAGTGTTAGAAAGCTTGTTAAACAAGCAAATAAGGAAGAAGATGAAACTTTCTTAAAAGAATTAATATGGAGAGAATTTTTTATGCAAATTTTATGGCACTTCCCAAACACAGTTGAAACAAGTTTCAAACCAAAATATGATAGAATTGAATGGTTAAATAATGAAAATGATTTTAAAAATTGGTGTTCTGGTAATACAGGATATCCTATTGTTGACGCTGGAATGAGAGAATTAAATAGTACTGGGTTTATGCATAATCGAGTTCGGATGATAGTTGGGAGCTTTCTTTGTAAACATTTATTAATTGATTGGAGATTAGGAGAAGCTTATTTTGCATCAAAATTATTAGATTATGAGCAATCTAGTAATATTGGAAATTGGCAATGGGTAGCCGGTTGTGGAGTGGATGCTGCTCCTTATTTTAGAATTTTCAATCCTTATGAACAGGTTAAAAAGTTCGATAAAAAATTATTATATATAAAAAAATGGGTTCCTGAATGTGATGAATTGAATTATCCAGATCCAATAGTTGATCATAAATTTGCTAGAGAACGTTGTCTTAGAGTATATAAAAGTGCACTTGAATAAATATTAATAATGAATAAGAAGTCAATTTTGAATAATGGTGCTGAAATTTCATGGTTTGCCCCTATTTGCAATGGTGATGATCAGTTTTTAGGTGATCACGACCCGAATTACAAAAGTTCATGGGAGAATACTTCTAAAATTGTTTTAAAAGCTGATGAGCTTGGTTTTAGAAACATATTGTGCCCATCATCATACCAGGTTGGTCAAGACACAATGACATTTGCCTCTGCAATAGCTCCATTAACAAAACAAATTAATTTATTAACAGCCATTAGATGTGGTGAAATTCATCCACCAATGTTAGCAAGATCAATAGCAACTCTTGATCACATTCTAAAAGGAAGATTAACTTTGAATATTATTTCTTCGGATCTTCCTGGAACCTCCCTATCCTCTGAGATGAGATATCAAAGATCAAATGAAGTGATTCAATTATTAAAACAGGGATGGAATCAAGATTTTATTGATTTTAAAGGGGATTTCTATAATATTAATCTCCCTTCTGACCCAGTAAAACCTTACCAACAAAATGGAGGGCCATTATTATACTTTGGAGGATATTCACCTCAAGGAATTGAATTGTGTGCCCAACATTGTGATGTGTATTTGATGTGGCCTGAAACAATTTTAAATTTAAAAAATCATATTGAAAACTTAAAAATGAAATCAATAAAATATAATAGAGAATTGCAGTTTGGTTTACGTGCTCACGTAATTGTTAGAGAAACTGAAGATGAAGCTAAAGAATATGCTAATAAATTAATATCTCATCTTAAGATTGATAAAGGAAATGAAATCAGAAATAGAGCATTAGACTCCAAATCATATGGGGTTTCATTACAAAGTGAAATGCGAAATCAATCTGATAAAGAATATTATATAGAAGACAACTTATGGACAGGAATTGGATTAGCTCGATCTGGGTGTGGATCAGCCATTGTTGGGAACCCAGATCAAGTTTATGAAAAAATTAAAAAATATATGGAAATAGGAATTAAGTCTTTTATTTTATCGGGATATCCAAATTCATCTGAGTTAGATTTATTTGCAAAATATGTATTACCAAAAATTCAAACATTTTCTTTTCCTGAAATTCTAAATAGAATACCAAAAAACATTCCTTTATCTCCATTAGCTAAAGGAAAAAGAAATTAAAACTTTTTAAAATGATTGATTTTTTCATTGTATTAGTTTATTTCATATTGATTTTCGTTACAGCTATTTCAGGTGCTAAATTAACCAAAAGTATTACTAGTGATGAATACTTTTTAAGTGGAAGATCTTTAAAATGGCCATCTATCGCTTTGTCTACTATAGCAACTAATGTTCAAGGTTATCAGTTTCTTGGAATGATGGGCTCTGCGTATTTATTTGGATTAGCTCAAGCTAATCTTGAAATTAACGCGATGCAAGGTCTTTTAATAGCAGCATTTGTTTTTGTTCCTGTTTTTTTGAAACATAAAATTACAACCATAACTCAATTTATAAAGCTTAAATTGGGAAGTAGAATAGCTTTGTGTTATTCACTAGTAAGTATAGTTCTTTTCTCAACAATTACTCTTGGTGCCGCACTATTTTGGGGTGCATATGCTGCAGATATGGTATTTGGAGACTTACTAACTTTTATTAGTTCGAATCAAATTTACAGGATTTCAATTTTAATAATCATTCTTGGACTTTTTTCAGCTGTATACACATATTTAGGAGGGTTAAGTGCTGTAGTAAAGACTGATGTCATTCAATTTTTTGTGTTAATGTCTGGAGGAATTATTATTTTATTTGTTAGTGTATATCAAATTGGGGGTTGGAGTCAACTTTTTATTCTCACTCCAGAAAAAATGCACTTACATCTTCCTGCTAATCATGAAAAATTACCATGGACTCATATGTTTGGTTTGTTTTTTCTCAATATAAATTATTGGTGTGCTAATCAAACAATTATGCAAAGATCAATTGCTGCAAAAAGTTTAAAGCATGCTCAGACAGGTTTAATGGTTGGAGGTGTTCTTAAATATTTTATGGCTGTAGTTATAATTATACCAGGAATAGCACTTTATAGTATTATTGATCAACCTTTAGTTGATCCTGACATGGCTTTTCCATATATAGTAAAAAACTTTATTCCTGTTGGTTTAAGAGGATTAATTTTATGCGGGCTTTTTGCATCATTAATGAGTACTGTTGATTCAACATTTAACTCGATCGCAACAATGTGGTCAGTAGATATCTACTCTGTTTATATTAATAAAAAAGCTACTGATTTTGAAAAAGTCCAATCAGGAAGAAGAGCAATTATATTTAGTTTATTTACTGCGCTTTTAATGGGGCTGTTTTTACTTTTTTTAAAGTTTGAAAACCCTGGAAGTGCATTTACTCATACTCTAAATGAGCTTAGATATTATATTAACTGTGGAATTGTTGTTTTGATTTGTTCGGCTATTTTATTAATTAAACCTAAACACAGTTTTATTTTATTTGCCTTCGTAATCACCCTGCCTGCTAATATTGTTATTCAATTATTATTTCCTGAAATAAATTATTTTGTTAGAGCTTTTTTTGTAATCATATTAGGTTTGATAATCGCTATTTTATTTAATAAAAATAAAATTGTTAATAGGGTAGAGCTTATAAGTTACGACAGTGATTTCATAAAAAAATCTGGAATAGTTTTAGCTTTCAGCTTGATAGCTCTCCATATAATTTTTCATTAAAATGTATTACTTTTTATATTGAATAGTAAAATACAATGTTCTTGGCGAAGAAGGTATAATTCCTGGTCCAGGATATCCAGTAGCTCTTCTTGTAAAATATTTTTTATTAAATAAATTATTAATCCCAGATTCAAACTTAAATTCTTTTAAAGAATATGATGTTGATATATCAAAAACATCATATTGAGGAATTATACCAATAACTCCACTTAAATTGCTGTTAATTGCGTTAGAGGAGTCTGTAAATTGATCAGATAAATAAGTGTATTGAAAACCGAACATAAAGTCTTTAAACCCAATTTTTGTTCCCGTTTTTAGATTTACTTTAGGTATAAATTCAACCTTTTTTCCTTCCACACCGGGTTCCTTAGAATTAGTGTATTCAGAGTCAATAAATGAAAAGTTAATAAAGTAATTAAAAATAGTATTTTCATTTTTTTTAAGAAAAATTTCAGCAATATTAAAATCAATAATTGATTCAAAACCTAATATTCTAGCATCACCTACGTTACCTCTCTCACTTTTTACATTTCCACCAGATGTAACTCTTTGAACAAATCCAATACGACTATTGTATGCTAATAAAAATGTGCTTAAGTCATAGGATATGAATTCTTTATATGTTCCTCTAATTCCAATATCTGTTGTAGACCCACTTTCATCAGATATATTAGAATTAATCATATAAGCAGGATTAAAAACACTTATATCAGCAAAAGTTACTGATCTATAATTTTCTGAGATATTAAAATAAACTTCAAAACTATCAGACAATTTATAGCTTGCTCCAAGCCCCAATAATATAAAATTTCTTTTTCTAAGTTCACTGTTATTAATTAATTCATCAAATATTACGTTACCAGCGGCATCTCTATTTGTTTTTTTAAAAATACCATCACTCTCAGTTCTAATATACTCATACCTTAAACCGGGTGTTATTGAAACTTTTCCATTTAAATAAATTATGTTTTCAGAAAAAAATGATAAATTTTTGTTTGGATATTTATAGTTTGATTGAAAATTATAAAATGGAAAATCCTCATTTTTCATATTGAAATCAGCATTTTTTCCATTAGATCCTGGACCCTGTTCAGATGTATTACTTGAATTGTAATATTTACTACCAACAATCCATATGGCTTTTTTATTAAAAAGTTTATAATTGTTTAAAAACCTTATCTCAAAACCAAAATTATTGAACTCACCTTTTATTAAATCACGTTCTTCCATAGCATCTATCTGACTAACTCTATTTGTTCTAAAACCCAAAGCATTTCTAGATGCATTTAAACCAAAAAAGCTTACAGATATTTTTGATGAATTTGAGAAATTATAATTATATAGAATATTGTATAATAACCAATCAACCCCAAACCAGTTTCTTGATCTATTGCTCTGGTATGGGTTTTCATCAAACATTAAATCTGTGAGTCCACCAGCTTGTTTAGCTAAATATTTAAGATAAGTTATTTCAGCACTTATTTTTGAATTATTATTTATTTCATATTCGCTTTTTAAAAATAGATTTAAAGATTTGAACTCTGAATTTAATCTAAAACCATTTCCTTTTTTATAGTTAATAAATGCATATGTTTTAAGCTTTTCTTTGGAAGTGCTAATGCTTGTAAAGTTTGTATATAGGTTGTTTGATCCTATTGTGTTTCTGCTAACCACCTCTAAAGCTTGGTAATTATTTGCTGACTTCATTACGAAGTTAACTAATCCTCCAAATTGTGTACCGTACTGAAGAGACGCAGCTCCTCTTAGAATTTGAATTTCTTCAATTGCTTCTGCAGGGGGAGTATAATAACTTTCTGGATAACCTAAAACATCTGCGCTTATGTCGTATCCATTTTGCCTTGTGTTAAAGTTTGAGCTCCTGTTCGGATCAAGACCTCTCCCTCCAATATTTAATTGAAGTCCAGCATCATCATTTTGAAAAATATTTAACCCAGCAACTTGACTATATATTTGTCTAGAATTGTTACCAGATAGATTTGCTAAAGATTCATTCATATTTATAACTTCAGATTTTTTGCCAGCAAAAACATATGTTCCCTCAAAGTCTTTAAGCCTTCTTAACTCAAAAACTCTTTTTTTTCTAGCATTTATTATAACTTCAGAAAGATTTTGTACTCGGCTAGGTAATAAAATCGAAATTTTAAAATCTTTTTTGGGGTCAATATCTTTTTCAATAAGAGGATGATACATCGATATGATTATAATCGAAGTTGAATTGTTGTTTTGTAAATTAAACTTATAAACCTCACCAATTGGAACGACACCAATAAAACCGCTGTTTTTTAAGTATATCTCGACTGTTTCATTTTCAAAACCTTCATCAGGAGTATTAATTATAACCTCAAGTGTGTTTTGAGAAGAAACTACAGGAGTGTTAATTAAAAATATAATTAATAATATTTTAGAAGCCCTTAATTTCATCTTTAAATGGTATAACCCATGTTTTGTGTTGAAATGATTCTTTTTGACTATATAAATCTACTTCAGGGTTAACAAACCTAGTGCTAGATCTTCCATTTAGCGCTACATGACTGTCAACAAATACCTGTAAGTTTTCATGTCCTTGACTTTTAAAGTGATCACCAAGATAATGAGCATATTCTAAAATAAAATCTGGCTGGAAGCTCATTTGCTTTTCCTGATATGATGTTAAGAAATCATCATTTTGAACATAGAAATATTTTTTACTAATGCTGTCTACTATTTTAAAATTAGAATAACCTCTTTTTTCAATTAACATAACTCGCCATGAAAAACGATAACCTTCTTCATTCCAAAATAGTTCTCCAGGATATAGTGAATATCTTAAAGGTAATAAGACTTGCAAAGCAAAAAATATTGCAACTATATTTAAATTAAGTTTATTTCGTTTAATTGGTGTGTTAATTAATATGACTCTTTTTCTGAGCTTAAATAAAAATAAAACAGTTATATAATTTATAATTATAGTTATTTTATTTAAAATATTTTGATGAGTTTTTGGATCGAAAAATATTAAAGAAGCAACTATCATTATATATGGAAACATTCCTATTGGAAATAGGATTTTAGTAAAAGCATGAAAAAACACTACTAATACAAAAGCAAACAATCTTGTTCTTTTATATATAAGTAAAAATGGTATCAATAAATCGTAAAACATACCACCCCAACTCATAAAATAATGAACCCATTGTTCTTGCATAATATTTTGTCCAATTATTGGTAAATCATACTTGGAAGGAAGCCATATTGACAGGGGCATTGCTTTTAAAAGCCATTCAGAATTAACTTTAGCAATTCCTGCATAAAAATATACAATACAAAGCATCAATTTCATAGAGTCTATTGTCCATTTCCGTACTTTTTTATATGATTTATTTGAAAAATAGCTATCTAAAGAATAGTAGCAGTTTAATGGTAAAAAACACATTAAAAAGCTAATTGAGCTGACAAAATAATAGTGATTTAAATAAGTTGTTTTGTCTATTAGTTCAATATAAGTAAATGACAGGAAAAATATAATTATTGAGATCCTGTATTTGTATCCTAATGAAATTAAAAGGGAAGATAACCCACATATAAAAAAAAGTATATATGTGTATTCTTCAAAATCAGTGATCCAACTAAATCCGTAATAATTAAAATGAAACTTTGGATCAATATAAAGTGTCTTTATCCATCCATTTAGCCAGAATCTAACAATACTGATAAACATAAGAATACCAAAAAAGATTCTAAATACAGCAAGTGGAGCTGAATCAGTAACACTGTTTTTTAAATAAGTATTAATTTTACTAATTGTTGATTGATTAGTGTTAAGTGTTTTTAAACTTAGCATAGTTATGATAATTAATCCCCGTCAGCATCAATATAATCAACGTTTATGTTAAGTGCTTGGAGCATGTCCACCTTTAAAAGAACAACAGCTACTTGAATAACATCATATGTAATTAACATATCTAGTTTATTATTTTCAAGTTGAATAGTGAAGTCATCATTAAGATTATTTATACTTGTTTTAGCTGACTCGAACTGATCTATGATCAATTGTCCAAGTGGTGTATCATTTTTTGAGGTTTCTAAAAATTCAATATAATCTTTAAAACTAATTCCTATCGAGGATGAATTTCCATTAAAAGAGATTCCATTAAAAAAATCTGAAACTGAGTTAATAGCTTCAATTGCAAGGATTTTTGATATATCCCTTCTGTAATAAGCTTCTATACGATTTAACAATGAACTTCCTGAAAAAACTCCAGCAGGAATTCCTATTTTATTAGCTCTAAAACCCTTTTCATAGTAATAGATAAAGTCATTTGTTAATTTATTTATGCTTGATGTGGCAGTGTTATCTATTGAAGCTACAAAAGCATCTCTGTAAGAATAATTCCAATCAGAAACCACAGAATTTGTAAGCTCAGTCATTTTGTTTGAAAGAACTAATAAGTAAGCTAAGTACTTATTGTTTTCAGAAGTATATTTTTCTAAAATTTCCAAATCATTTGATCCTATTCCATACAATAGATAATCAATTGCAGGAAATCCTTGAGCCGCATAATCATTTGGGTGTTCAATGTCAGAGTCACTACTTGAAATATTAGCTTCTACTTTTTCAGTATCTACTGGGTAAACGTTCATTCTAACTCCGTAGTTTATTTCTTCTGCTTTTCCAATATTAAACATTTCAATATGTTGCCATGATTTGTAGGCATTAAACCAATTTTCTCTAACTAGATCTAGAGAAACTTGGGAGGAATTAGATGAAAATTCACTTATAGAGTTTGAAAGAGTAACTAGATCAGTCTGAAATTTTTGCTGAGCAGGAATTATTATACTATCTGCCCAAAAAACAAGCATTGCCTCTCTATCGAATTTAGAATTAGTGGAGGAGTTACTTGTATTTGTATTGGGGGTTGTGGAATTATTATTATTTGAAGATGTGAGCTCTACTACTGCTGATTCTGATTCATTAAGTTCATCTGTAGAACATGAAAAATAAATAGTTAGAATTAGTAAAAAAAATAAAGTCTTTCTCAAAATAATAAAAATTTAAAAAAGACAATCGGTTTAAACCGATTGTCTTTTTTTGTTATTGAAATAGTATAGAAATTAAAGGTTTGTATTAATTTCTGTAGCATTGTCAATTGCATCAGCCATAGCAGTTAACTCAGCAGCAGTTCTGTCCCAAAGTCCATTTCCATTATCTAGTTCAGCTAATTTAGAAGTAACTTCAGTATTTGTCATATATGGTGTTCCGTCAGCTTTTTGAGTAAATTGAAGACTGAAAATAAAACCATATCCTTCTGAAAGTGAATGAAAAGCTGAAGCCATATTATTATTTGTAACGTGACCAGCACCGCTTCTTAAGTATGAAGCTGCTTTAGCACCAACTATTTTTGATAATTCTTTCTTAATAATAGCAGCTTGAGCATCACGAGTAATATAATCTTTAGCAACTATAGCAGCTCTACCTAATTTAAAAGCGTTATAGATATCATCAGCAATTCCTATAGCATAATTAGCACTAACATTTCCTAAATAGTCATTTAACAAACCACCTTGTCCAAGTGCAGGAGCGTATTGATTATCCTGTCCATAAAGATATCCAAAACCCTCATCCCAGTAGTGTTCCATTTTTGTAACATTAGCCACTGAAGCTCCAGGGCTTGTGTAATGCATCACACCAGTATCATTATCAGATGCAACAGGGTTAAGCTTTGGAGCGGTAACGTAACCAAAAGAACCATTAGCATTAATTATTTGATCTAAGTTAAAAGCTCCGATTAAGGCTTTACTGAATACTTGATTCATTTCAAGACCTTTAGCATTTACCTTTGTGCCTGTTCTTGATCCACCACCAGCATCTGAAACAGATCCAGCTACACCGGCTGAAGCATCAGTTTGAGCAACTACAGCAGGAGCAACTACATCAGTAAACTCAATAATCCAAGACTCAATTGTAGCTTTATTAGTAGCACTGTTCGCACTATTAATTGCTGTTTTATTACCAATTTTTTTACTTCCATCTAAAGTAGAGTCAATAAAACCAGTTCCATCATTTAACATAGCCAAAATCCCTTCTTTCGTTGATTCAGTACTATTCATAGCACTTTTTAACTCATCATGTTGATTTAATCTAGTAGTTTGACCTGAATAATACACAGTTGATACACCCTCTCTTGTGAACTCATATTCAGAAGGGGGTACTGGAACTTCAACAGTTACTGTAGGACCAGGAACTTCAACTATTTGTAAAATTGTCTCAGGATCTTTCTCGCACCCAAGAATCATTATTATTGATAAAAAAACTGACATTTTAATATAATTTTTAATAAAAGTAATATTTAATTCTTATTTATTCTAAATAAGCATAGGCAAATATAAAACGTTATAATTTTATATCAAAATTTATTTAGACTAAATATAAATAGTATTTATTACAATAAAAAAAACTCATATTTATAGGGGGTAGTCAGTATTATTAAAATTATATTATTTATTAGATTCTCTTGCTTTTCGTGCTTCTATAAAGCTTTGAATAAAAGATTTTAAAGCCCAAGCTGATGTAAAAATCATAACAATTACTCGAATAATAGGTAATGAATCACCTCTTTCAATTGAACCCATAAGTGGTTTAATTAATCCAATTAAAATAATTAAAGTTAATAGAACTGCAATATGTGCAATTACTTTATTTTCATTTTTAACACCGATATTAATTAACAATAATATTATTCCTATTATTACGGGTATTAATGCAGTAACTGCTTTAGGGTCAGAGTCTAAATAGCCCCATAAACCAATAGAAATCAATGCGAGTGCATTTACCAAACTTGCTATGTGTGCTTTCATATTTATTTTTTGTGTTAAACTAATAAAAAAACTTTAATTATAAGCAGTCCTTTGAGGACCGCCTCTAAGTATTTCTTCATTTGATTCTTTTTCAAAGTTTTTAAAATTATCCATAAAAGCTTTGGAGAGCTTGAATGCAGTCTTATAATATTCTTCATCATTATTCCATGAAGCTCTTGGGCTTAAAACTTTCGCCGGAATACCTGGACACTTTCTGGGTTGAGCCAAACCAAAAACAGAGTGAATATGATAGTCTTCATAGTTAAACCTGCCTAAAGAACCATCTAAAACAGCATTAATCATAGTTCTAGTATAACTTAATTTTATCCTACTACCAATACCATAAGGACCCCCTGTCCATCCAGTATTTACAAGCCAAACATTAACTTTTGCTTCATTCATTTTTTTTATTAATAATTCAGCATAATAGGATGGATGAAGTGGCATAAAAGGAGCTCCAAAACATGCAGAAAATGAAGGGGTAGGTTCTTTAATTCCAGCTTCAGTTCCTGCAACTTTTGCAGTGTAGCCTGAGATGAAATGATAAGCTGCTTGACTTGGTGTTAACTTTGAAATAGGAGGTAATACTCCAAAAGCATCAGCAGTTAGGAAAAATATATGTTTAGGGTTTTCACCAATAGAAGGATTTTGAATATTACTAATATGATTTATAGGATAACTGACTCTAGTATTTTGAGTCAATGAATCATCTTCAAAACTTACTTTATCTTCAGAATCAACAATGACGTTTTCTAATAAAGCTCCTTTTTTAATGGCACCATATATTTCAGGCTCATCTTCTTTTTTTAAGTTTATAACTTTAGCATAACATCCCCCTTCAAAATTAAAAATTGAATGATCACTAGCCCACCCATGTTCATCATCTCCAATTAATTTTCGTTTCGAATCTGTAGATAAAGTTGTCTTTCCGGTTCCAGAAAGTCCAAAAAATATAGCTGTTTCTTTATTAATTCCAATATTTGCCGAGCAATGCATTGGAAGGATGTTTTTATAAACAGGAAGAATAAAATTTAATGCTGAAAAAATACCTTTTTTGATTTCTCCAGTATAACCCGTTCCTCCTATTAAAGCAATTTTTTTTGAAAAATTTAAAATTGAAAAATTATGTTGCCTAGTTCCATCAATATTTTTATCTGCTAAAAATCCAGGTGCATTTATTACTGTCCATTCAGGTTTAAATTTTTCTAATTCTTTATTAGAGGGACGTAAAAACATGTTGTACGCAAACATGTTTGACCAAGGATATTCGTTAATTACCCTAATGTTTAGTTTGTGATCTTCTTTAGCACAAGCATGGCAATCTCTTACGTATAAGTCTTTTCCATCTAAATACTCAATAACCCTATTAAGAAGCTTATCAAATTTGGATGGCTCGAAAGGAATGTTTATATCTCCCCACCAAACTTTATCTTTAGTTATTCCATCTTTTACTATAAATCTATCTTTGGGAGATCTGCCAGTAAACTCTCCAGTATTAACAGCTAGAGCTCCAGATGACACCTGGACACCATGATTGTTATCTAAAGTTACTTTTTGAAGTTCATCAGAAGATAACTGATAAAAGATTTTGCTTTTATTTATCCCGTATTTAGAGAGAGATACATTCTTTTGCCTATTCATATAACATCACTTTAATTTAATGAATTTATATTTTTATAACATAGTAATCTACTATCAAATGTATATTAAATAGGTTAATTTTTTTTAAAAAATAAATTAATAAATAGAATGTTGGTAATTATATTAATTGAACGATACTGGTTTTGTATTGTCAGAAAAAACTCGATCAATTAAAATGTGTCTTGGATCGATTGCTGCTTTAGCAGGTAACGAATCAACAATCATTGTAAATCTCATTAAGGAATCATTTATATTGACTCTTTGTTGATGAATTAAATTTTCTTCGTCTGAATCAGAAAAGACTCCTATGTCAATCCATTCATTTAAACTAACCTTCTTTTCATTTCCTACTGAGTCAGCTTTTATTTTAAAAGCTTCAATTTCAATACTTACTTCATATTTTCCATTGTCTAGTTTTTTTGCAAAGGCTGTTTTTAGCCTATTATCATATAAGGTGATTTCTTTAAACCAATCATCAATCAAATAATTTAAAGAATCAGGAATCTTGGGCTCAAGAATTTCTAAAAAATTTAAAGATGTTGGGTAAGGAGTTTTATAACGGTACTTTTCTAAAAATTCTTTCATTGCACTGTTAACTTTATCTTCACCGATATAGTCTTGCAAAGCATAAAGTATTACACTTCCTTTTCCATAATGGATGTATTGTTGATTTTCTACCTTGTATAAAGGAAGTTCTTTTTCTAGCTCACCTGATCTACCCCTTAAATATCTATCATGATCGTACTTAAGAAACTCTCTCATTTTCATTGGAGTTTTTGCTATATTTTTTAGAGTCATTAATGAAGAATATTCTGAAAATGCTTCACTCATAAGTGTTCCACCTTGCATATTTGCACCAACTAATTGATGTGCCCACCACTGATGAGCCATTTCATGGGCAATAACAGCATCTATAACGTTGTTGTCTTCTTCATCTTCAAGATCAATAATGAAACCAAATGATTCTGAATACGGCATGGTCCCAGGAAATGCCTGTGCAAAAGTAGAAAATCTTGGAAACTCAATTACCCTTGCTTGTTTATGATAGTATGGACCAAAATTTTCTGTGTAATAATTCAGGGACCTTTCTACAGCATCTAGCATCATATCAATATTCACAGAATGTTTTGCGTCGTAATAAATCTCAATATCTACATCATTCCATTCCCTTTTAGCAATTTCATACTCTGCTGAAATAAAAGAATAAAAATTTTGAGAAGGATGATCTAATCTATATTCAAAATAGGCCCTGTTATTTTCTTCCCATTTTCTTATTAATGAACCGGGAGCAATAGCAGTTTGTTCAATGCTAGTAGAGATTATACTCTCTACATTAATATAGTCGGAGAAGCCTTGAGTTAAATAATTTTTGTCACAATTCACCCCACAATCAACCTCTAACTTAGGCATTCGTTCTTTTGGTGGCAATCCAAGTTTTTTTCTTTTATTTTTATCTCCAATTTCTTTACTTGAATCATATCCAATATTAGGTAATATTTCAAAATTATTTAAAAATGATCCATTTTTAACGATGCTTGTTGTTTCTCCTCCATTAGAAAACCCCTTTGTTTCGTATTTGTTTTTTATTTCTAGAATTAGAGTATCGCCAGGAAGCATTGGGGGATCAATCCTATAAAAATGAACTCCATGATCTTCGTTTTTACTAATTATTGTGGCGTTTGGAAATTCAAAACTTAAATCCCACTGTTTATTTACGTTTAGCAGTATACTATCAATAGGTTTTTCTTTGTTGTTCGTAAGGGTTAAGTAAGCTAAAACATCTGCCATCTTCTTTTTTGGAAAAATATCAATATTATATTTAGCCTCTATGATTTTTGGAAATGGTAAGTTTTTATATTTTTTATAATATTTTTCGTAGGAAACAGCTAACTCCTCATATCGGTCACTCGACTTGTAACTATTTAATATTTGGGTATTATAATAAACAAAGGAAGCTGTTAAAATAAACAATACTCCTATTGAAGACACGATAATTGAATAAGTTTTACTGGTATTACTGTTAATGCTATTTAATCTTTCTTTAAATGATTTTTTCACACCTCTGTTCCATATTAATCCAGATAATGAGAGCAACAATAAAGAAAATAGTATCCAATATAGACTAAACCAAAACACACCCGTATTGCTTGGACCAAAACCATTTAAATCTGAATATATCATGTAAGGAGTACTCCCTAGCGATAACATATTAGAATTTACATCCAATATTAGTAATATAATATCGAATCCTAATAATACAATTACGGAGACCATATATCCAATATATTTATTATTAACAATGACCTGAATAGCAACCAAAGCAGCACACATTGTAAAATAGATTGGAAACATATTATATATGTAGTCTTTGACATATAAAGAGAATTCAATTTGTGTAAATCCAGAAATTAACTGATATATTATAGCTATTAAAATAAGAACTAAATGAATTACAACAGATAATGAAAAAAGAGATAAAGTTTTTGAAAAAAGTGGAATTAGAGTAGAATGAGGAGTAGAATCAATTACTTCGTTTACTTGAACATCTCGATCTCTCCAAACCAATTCACCACTAAAAAAAACTAAAATAATCAAAATGAATAAGCTAGACGAACCGTTTACTTGATCGACCATGAAGTAGGTTAGGGGATATGATTTTAGACCAAAATATTCAAATCCCGTTGCCAGTCCTGCAATTAGCTGAATAATACTAAAAACGAATAGAATTTTAAATGTTACATGTTTATAAATGCTGTTCATGTTAAGTTTGAAAAAACTTTTAAAATGGAGAAGGGCTGAGTTTTTAAAAACTTGAACTTTAGGAGCTTTTTTCGGAACACTTAAAATGACTTTATTTAAATCACTTTTATTCTTTTTACTCTTTTTACTTTTTTTTGTTGTAAAACTAAATCTTGTGTAAGATGCAAAAAGTATTATTGCTGCAAAACCGACCCAAAGAAGTCTATTGTAAAGAATTAAACCTGATAAGGAAGGATTTAAAGTATTTTTTTCTAAAGGGGTATAATATTTAGATGTTATACTGTATGTTCTAATTCCAAAAGTATCAACCAATGAAGCTATTTTCTCATTATCAATATCAGAAACAAGTTCACCAGCTATTGAATAGCCTACAATTATTAGCATTGCTCCGACGAAGGAAATCATCGTATTTTTATACTCTTGCGCTAATGAATATATAATAGCTCCTCCAATGAACATGTTAGGTAAGATGAAAATAAAGTAATTGTTAATAAAAGTTTCTATAAAAAAAGGACCAAACCTATCGGCTTCAATCCACCCCATTAATGGAGCAACTTTTGATCCAAGAATAATTCCAAAAAAAACGCCAGTCAATGGAACTGTAGATAAAAATAATGAGGCTAAAAATTTACCCATAAAATACCCAAACTTATCTATGGGTTTCGAAAATAAAATTTCTTGAAAATTATTTTTATGATCTCTTAATGCTGAATTATTAAAAAATGCGGTAGCAAATAATAATCCAAAAATTGTCATTATAAGTGAATAGATTGTGATAATATTGGGAGCATTTCGAAACACATTTCCAATTGCACCACCTATTGACACATTATCTGTGACATTAGCGGCAAAAACCAACAAGAAAACTATTAAAAAGAATAAATATAGCATTGGCTGTCTAAAGCTATACCTGAGTTCTGATAAGAAAAAGTTCTTAAACATATAATAAATATATTTTATTGATTATTTTTTTGAATATTAGTAAAGAATACGTCTTCTAGTGAAGGTTCAATTTTCTTAAAGCTTTTGTCTGGAATCTTATCATTTAAAACATGAATTACTGGTTTTCCAGCAATTAATTTATTTGAAATTACCTGATGACTCTCCTTGTATGAGTCGAGCTCAGATTTACTTATCTGTTTCTCAAAAACCCTACCCTTTAATGAGTTAATTCCATCGTCAGGTGCCCCACTAAAAACTATTTGTCCAAAATTCATAATAGCCATTTGAGTACATAGTTCTCTAACATCGTCAACAATGTGTGTTGACAAAATGACTATTACATCCTCTCCAACATCTGATAATAGGTCATAAAAACGATTTCTTTCTCCTGGATCAAGCCCAGCAGTTGGCTCATCAACAATTAAAACTTTTGGATCACCAATTAGGGATTGAGCGATTCCTATTCTTTGTTTCATTCCTCCAGAAAAACCTTTTACATTTTTATTTTTTTTATCATACAAATTAACTTTTTGAAGAAGGTATTCTACTAATTCTTTTCTTTCGTTTTTTATTGAAATTCCTTTTAAAGTTGCTATATGGTCAAGAAGCTGTTCGGCAGTAATTCTGGGATATACGCCAAATTCTTGCGGAAGATACCCAAGGTTTTGACGAAACTCTTTTGTGTTATCTAAAACATTTAAGTCATCAAAAAATATCGACCCCGAATCAGCTTCTTGAAGTGTAGCAATAGTTCTCATTAAAGAAGATTTTCCAGCACCATTAGGTCCAAGAAGTCCAAACATCCCACTTTTTATTTCGATCGACACATCATCAAGTGCTTTAACATTATTTGGGTAGGTCTTTGAAAGGTTTTTTAACACTAATTGTCTCATAAATTTTAATTTTAAAAGCTAGTGAATATATGGTTTTTAATTAAGGCTTAAATTTTGCCGAAGATATAAATATTTTTTCAGTTTTGATTTTTCTATCTTTAAAAGACAAACTTCTAAAAAAATGAAAAAAAGAACTTTCCTAAAAGCTATTGGAACTGCATTGGCTTCTCCTTTACTTATTTCATCATCTAATGTTTCATATATTGAAAAAGAGACAATTAACTATCCTGACTTTAATTCAGATTATTGGAATAAAATAAGAGATCACTATGAACTAACATCTGATTATATAAACCTTGAAAGTGGATATTATAATATAATTCCAAAACCTACATTGTCAAAACATATTGATCATGTTAGGCGAATTAATATTGAAGGATCATATTATATGAGAAATAATCGTTTAACTGATAAAAAATTAATCACAAATAGACTTGCGAAATTTGTCGGCTGCAATTCTAACAATATAGCAATAACAAGAAATACAACTGAGTCTTTAGATCTTATTATTGGTGGATTTCCCTGGAAGAGTGGAGATGAAGCTATTTATGCAGAACAAGACTATGGCGCAATGAAAGTAATGTTTGAACAAGTTTATAAGCGTCATGGCGTTTTAAATAAAGTAGTTTCTGTTCCAAATCACCCTGATTCTGATGAAGAAATTGTGTCTTTATATGAATCCAAAATAACTTCCAAAACAAAACTTATTATGGTTTGTCATATGATAAATATAACTGGACAAATTTTACCCATAAAAAAGATATGTGATATGGCCCATAAACATAAAGTTGAAGTAATGGTTGATGGGGCTCATTGCATAGGTCATTTTGACTTCAATATTGAGGATTTAAATTGTGATTATTATGGGTCAAGTCTTCATAAATGGCTGGCAACTCCTCTTGGCGCTGGATTATTATATGTAGACTCCAAACATACTTCTAAAATATGGCCTCTTTTAGCAGATCACAATAAAGATTTAAATGATATAGATAGATTGAATCATATAGGAACACATCCAGTTCATATTGACTTAGCTATTAATGATGCTTTAGATTATATAGAATGGATGGGTATTAATAGAAAAGAAGAACGATTAAGGTTCATTCAGAATTATTGGACTGAAAAACTTCGTAATTATCCTAATGTAAACATCAACACACCAAAAGATAAAACAAGAAGTTGTGCTATTGCTAACGTTGGACTTGATAACATGTCTTCTAAAGATTTAGCTGAAAAATTATTTAAACAATTTAATGTATTTACTGTAGCAATAAATTATGCAAATGTAAATGGTTGTAGGATTTCTCCCAATGTTTTTACAACAACAAAAGAGCTAGATCATTTTATTGAAGCAATAAAATCACTTAGCAGGGTCTAACTTTTATTAACTTAAATTGAAATATCATAAGAAATTAAAGCATTTATTTTAGAACTGATTAATGCATTTAAGACTCTGAAGGGGAGTTTGATTTTTTCACGAAACTCTTTTGTTTTAACTAAAATTATTTTTGAGCTATAGGGATCGATTTCAATCATTTTACTGTTTTCATGTAGATTGTACTCACCTAAATACTCAAGTTTAATTGGAACAGAACTATGATTTTTTAAAACAATTTCTGCAAGTATTGTGTTAGACTTATATCCATTAGAAGTAACATTTAGATTTGAATAAAGTACCGGTATTAAGTTGTCAGCGCTGCCAATCAAGAGATCATTAAACCATATAAAGGTTTGGTTGTTTAATAATCCGTTATGAATACCTTTTTCTGATTTTGAATTAGAAATTACAAATGTAATAGGCCTGTGTCCTCCTGACGAAATATTATAAGCCCATTCGGTTAACCCATGAATATCTGAAGTTCCCAATACAGTTAAATTGTTATTTAATGCAATTTCAAAAGCCTCTTCAGAGAATGAATTTTCATTAACGACTTCAATTCCATGTAAAAGTTTATTTTTTATAAGATATTGATGGTATGGATCTAACTTAGCTATTCCATCATTTCTTTGTGAAATCCAGTTTGGATGATTCCAGAAAACAAAAGCACCTTGTTTATTGGCCTCTAATATTCCACTTAATGAATCCATGTGCAATATTTTGTTCGCATCATTAATAAAAACTGCATTTATATGACCTGGAGCCATTGATCTTGTTATTTCAGCTCCATTAATTACAATTAAATTTGATTTTTTACTTCTGTGAGACTTAGCAATTTCAAATGATCTATTTCTGTCTGGATTAGGTATGTCTTTAGAGTGAGGCTGATACTCTAGATGATCAGTTATAGCAATTAAATCAAGCGATTCTCTTTCAGCTTCATCAACTCTTATATCTGGCCAGACACTTCCATCAGAAAAAACAGTGTGAATATGCAGGTCTGTACTGATTAAATATTCTCCATCAGGAGCTTTGAAGAAAGACTTGATGTTTTGCGAATAGCATTCAAAAGAATAAAAAATTACCAAAAAAAATAAAAAGTATTTTTTATATAAAAGTATCATTTGATAGGTTTTTTATTTCTTATAATATATTAATTAACTTTATGATATTCTAAATAATTATTCAATTTATGACTTTATGAAAGCTTATAATATTTTTATACTCAATATAATTTTTATATTTTTTGGTTGCAATACTTTTACTGAGCCTATAAATAAAGATCTTAACGATTTTAAATTTCTTGAGATTGATATTATAGCTTTAAATAATGGATATAAAAATGGAGACTTTACAATTGAAGAAGTAATCAAAGCATACATAGAAAGAATTGAAAAAATTGATCAAAATGGTCCAAGACTTAATTCGGTTATAGAGATTAATCCTGAAGCTATTTCAATTGCAAAAGCACTAGATCAAGAGTTAAAAAATAATGGTTCAAGAGGTCATCTACATGGAGTCCCAATTCTTTTGAAAGACAATATTGATACTAATGATCAAATGTCTACAACAGCTGGATCAAGGGCTTTAGCTGGATCCAAACCACTAAAAGACAGTAAAGTAGCTGAGAAACTCAGAAAAGCTGGAGCTGTAATCTTAGGTAAAGCAAATTTAAGTGAATGGGCAAACTTTAGAGGCAAGAGGTCAACTAGTGGCTGGAGTGGAATTAATGGACAAACTAAAAACCCATATGTTTTAACTCGAAATCCATGTGGATCAAGCTCTGGTTCAGGAGTTTCTGTTTCAGCAAATCTTACTCTTCTAGCAATTGGAACTGAAACTAATGGATCTATAGTATGTCCTTCAACAGTTAATGGCGTTGTTGGAATTAAACCAACTGTAGGCTTGATTAGTCGATCGGGAATTATCCCTATATCTTATACTCAAGACACTGCAGGACCAATGGCTAGAAGTGTTCAAGATGCAGCAATATGTCTTGGTTTTCTTACTGGAGTTGATGAAAATGATAAAAAGACAATAACAAGCTTGGATAACACTTATGATGATTATACTCAGTTTTTGAATAAAAATGGATTAAAAGGTAAAAGAATAGGTGTTTATTCAGGTCCTTTGGGTTTAAATGATAAAGTAGATTCGTTATTTAAAAAATCTGTTGATTTAATAAAAAAAATGGGAACAGAAATTATTGAAATAGAAACAGTTTCTTCTTCTGAAGCTAGAAGTCATTCATTTCAGGTTATGATTCATGAATATAAAGATGGATTAAATAATTATTTTAAGTCTTTAGGTAAGAATTCACCAATTAAAGATCTCAAAGAATTGATTGAATTTAATAAAAATGATTCTATTGAGTTAAAGTATTTTAATCAAGCCTACCTCGAGACAGCCCTAAATACAGATGGAATTAAAAGTGAAAAATATTTGAACTCATTATCTGAATTAAAAAGGCTCAGTCGTGAAGAAGGTATTGACAAAGTAATGGATGATAATAATTTAGATGCTATTATTGCGCCTACAGGAAGTCCTGCTTGGTCTACTGATTGGTTTAATGGTGACAATTACCATATTTCAAGTTCTTCTCCTTCAGCTTGGGCTGGGTATCCAATTATATCTGTTCCAATGGGAAACATTCATGGTTTACCAGTGGGTCTTTCATTTTTTGGAAGAGCATGGAGTGAGCCTGTTTTGATAGAAATTTCCTATGCCTTTGAGCAGTCATCTAAAGCTAGAATTATTCCTAATTTTCATATAAACGATGAATATTAACTAAACTAAATAACTAGATTTAACATAATAAATATGAATATTTACGGAGTTTCATTATTGGCATTTTGTTTTTTAGCAGGAAAAATTATTGGAACTTTTCTTGGTTCTCTAATTGGCTTGTCTGGGGATATTGGTGGAGTTGGGTTTTCAATGTTTCTTTTGGTTTTTATTAACTCCTATTTAAAAAAGAAAAATATTAATATTTCTAAGTCTGAGAATGGAGTGTTATTTTGGAGCACCATGTATATTCCAATAGTAGTAGCAATGTCTGCATCTCAAAATGTTAAAGCTGCTATGTTGGGTGGTTGGCTTGCAATTATAGTTGGTGTATTGGTGACTATTGTAGCTTTTATGCTAGTTCCTCTTCTCTCGAGAATTGGTAAAGAAGATTTAAATAAAAAATAATAAACCAAAATGATTGAAAACATAGTTAATGCTAATGGACTAATTTTCGCATTTTTTATTGTTGGAGTTATTATGTATTTATCATATTTATTTTCAAAAAAGATCTTAAATAACATGATACCTGGAGCTGCTATAGCAATAATAATTGCTCTTATTTTAGCATTTATGGGGGAAGATAAAGGTGTTTCAAACCTTCCATATATGGGGGGTATGGCGATTCTAGGCGGCTCTATGTTAAGAGATTTTTCAGTTGTTGCCACCGCAATGGGGGTTGATATTAGTAAAATTAAACAAGCTGGTTTTTCAGGTATACTTTCACTTTTTATTGGAGTGTCATTTTCATTTTCTTTAGGTGTGATAGTTGCTTTATTAATGGGCTATTCAGATCCAATAAGTCTAACTACTATTGGTGCAGGTGCGTGTACTTATATTGTTGGTCCAGTAACAGGTTCAGCCTTAGGGGCAAGTTCTGAAATAATTGCACTTAGCGTTGCTACAGGTGTAGTTAAGGTCATTGTAACATCTATATGCACACCTTTAGTTGCAACTAAAATAGGTTTAAATAATCCAAATTCAGCAATGATTTTTGGAGGGCTTATAGGTACAACAAGTGGGGTTGCAGCAGGATTAGCTGCAACTGACGAAAAACTTGTGCCATATGGAGCTCTGACCGCTACATTTTTTACTGGTCTAGGCTGTTTAATGTGTCCTTCAATTTTTTACTTCATAATTAATGCTTTGGTTTCTTAATAAGATTGTTTAAAAATCTTATATTTAACTACTTTTAAAAAACAATTAACTATGACTTCACCAAATTTAATTCACATGCGAACTGCACGTGAAAAACTCAAAAACAACTGGTCTACAGCTTTTTTAGTTGGTTTAACAGTAATGATACCTCAAACTATTTCAGAAATCCTAAAAGCAATTGGCTCTATTGAAGCTGGTGGTATGGAAGATATTTCTCTTGGATTAATTTCAACGCTTGTTGCTGCTCCTCTTGCATTAGGTTTTTCAATTTACACATTGAACCTTTTTAGAAATGGTTCAGCAGATTATAATAATATTTTTGATGGTTTCAAGTCCCTGGGTAAAATCTTGGGAGTCTATTTTCTTATGATTGCATTAATTATTTTAGGAATGATTCTTTTAATTATCCCTGGTATTATTCTAGCTTTCGGTTTTTCGATGGCATACTATGTAATGATTGACAAACCAGAACTTGGAATTGTAGATACTCTTAAAGAGAGTTGGAAAATAATGAAGGGTAACAAAACAAAACTTTTGGGTTTAAGTCTAAGATTTATTCCTTGGGCTATTTTAGGTATTCTATGCCTAGTTGTAGGTGTTATATTCGTATTACCCTGGATGCAAATGTCTTATGCGTCATTTTATGAAGAAATAAAATAAAATTTACTTTATAAACATTTAGCCCTTCGGCTTTAAGGGTTTATTTGTTAAATCTTTAGGTTTATTTTTCACATACTTTTCTAACCATCTGTCTTGTTCCCAGATTAGATGTAGTATCGTTTCTTTTGCCCGGTATCCATGACTCTCTTTTGGGAACATGACTAGGCGAGTAGTTGCGCCAAGACCTTTGAGAGCATTAAAATATCTTATACTCTGCATTGGATAGGTTCCAGAATTGTTATCTGCTTCACCGTGAACTAATAATAAAGGAGTTTTCATTTTATCTGCATGCATAAAGGGAGACATTGTGTAATAGACTTCAGGTGCTTCCCAATAACTTCTTTCTTCACTTTGAAAGCCAAAAGGAGTAAGGGTTCTGTTGTATGCTCCACTTCTTGCTATTCCAGCGGCAAATAAATTTGAGTGACTCAATAGGTTTGCTACCATAAAAGCACCATAGCTATGACCTCCAACAGCAACTCTTTCTCTGTCAATATAACCCAACTTATCAACTGCATCTATTGCTGCCTTTGCGTTTGCAACTAATTGAGGTCTAAATGAATCATTAGGCTCATTATCTCCCTCTCCAACAATAGGAAATGAAGCTCTATCTAAAACCACATAACCTTGTGTAGCCCAGTAAATTGGTGAACCCCATGATGGGTAAGTAAAACGATTTGAATTATTTGTTTTTTGAGAGGCACTAGATTTATCTTTATATTCTCTGGGATATGCCCATAAAATCATTGGTTTTTTTTCATCTTCTAATTCACCGCTATTTGGAATATATAATACTCCATTTAAATCCAGACCATCATCACGTTTGTAACTGATTATTTCTTTTTTAATATTTTGAAGAGATTTAAAAGGATTATTAAAAAATGTTAATTGATCTAGCTTACCGGATTTAAAAGAATTTTTATAATAGTTTGGATACTCATTTGGGGATTCAATTCTAACTATAATCTCATTTTTAATTAAATCATAATCAATAATATTTTCATACTTATCATCATAAGGAGATTGGTAAACTCGTTCTGATTTTCCTGAAGAAAGATTTACTTTATCTAGAAAAGGGAATTGACCATTTTTTGTAAACCCATTGCCAATGGTAAAAGTTGAGTTTTCATCTATTAAAAGTATATTTTTATTAAACTTATTTTTTATTTGGACAAATCTTCCTGGATCACTATAAACATCCTGATAATTTCTATCATTAATTATTGTGGCTTCACTTTTGGGATCTGAGGGATTAAAAACATAGGTTTTAGTGTTTCGAGTATTCCACCAACGGTCTGTGATTATAGCTAAATCATCTTTACCCCAATAGATGCCACTAATTCTATTTTTAACCTTTGTGATATATTTAGAAGGATCGCTAAATGGAGCCTCCCATTGATATAGTGCATCACGAAACTCAGTTTTATTTGACGGATCACCACCGTCTAATGCAATTGTGTATGATAATGTTGAAGGCTTGTCACTTCTCCATCTAAAATTTCTTTTACCGCTGGTGGTTGACATAAAACCTTTTGGAAGTTCCTCTAGGAGGGGCGCATCATTAATTACTTTAATAAGCTTTGCGTTTTTATCATAAACATGAGTCTCAGTCGGAAATCTATTATAGGGAACTATGTATGAAAAAGGAGTTTTTATAAAATCTATTAATAGATATTCTTTGTTTGGAGATAATTGAATACTCTTATACATCCTAGTTGGTAACCATTTCACATATTCTCCTTCAATATTTATTTTTAATAACTCAGTTTGACTTAATTGTTTGAAATTATAAACATCATTAGGATTCTTTAATAAATCTTGATAGGTTCTGTTTTGTGCTTTTGATCCGTTATTTTCAGTAACAGTTGGACCTGTTGGAATAGATGTAGCAGTATTTATAAGGGGCTTCAAATCATCGGGTAGCGACTTTATTATTAGTTCACTGTTATTAATCCAATTAATTACATTCCCCATAGTAGCATTGGATTTAGAATCGAATATTTTTTTTGCAATAAGTGTAGGCAAATTAACAATCCATACCTCAACTCCCTTCTCGGTAGTGTTAGTCATCGCTATTTTTTTTTCATCTGGTGAAAATTGAAAATTTGAGAGATTAACTATGCTTGGTAAACCAATTATTTCATTTGGTGTTTTGTTTTGAGATAGTTTAGTCACCTGAACTTTATTATAATATGTTGTTCTACTACCTATATGACGCTTTGGATCGACTCTTAATCCCCCTAGTCTTAGTTCTTCTCTTGAAAGATCTTTTATGTTTTTGTATGCAGGACGATATAAAAAAACTAAAATACTGTTATCGCTATTTCTAATTACAGATGGAGCAAGATCGATATCTATGAGATCTAATAAATCTTTTTTAGGTGTCTTATAATCAGAATCTACCTGGGGATAAGCTATGATAGTTGATAGAAGTAAAAATAGAATTAAAGCTCGATTAATCATGGTTATTTTTTTTAATTTAGATTAATATCAATTTAATAAAAACTTATTAATTCATTTTAAAAAATATACTTTGTTTTCATTTAAAAATTACTTTCATATTTTGATGTTACTGATTTTCGTTACTTGCAAGAAAGATAGTTTGACTGATTCCGAAGAGCTTTTAGAAGATTTTGAGGAATATATTGAACTCGATAGTCATTCCTCAGATTATATTTATGATCAAAATAACCTTCATAGGTTTGATTTGTATATTAATGAAGAGAATTTACAAATTTTAAATAATGATCCTGCTGCTGAAAATTATGTTCAAGGCTCTTTAGTTTTTGAAGGCAAGACCATTAAAAACGTAGGAATTAGATATAAAGGGTCTGTTGGGGCATGGGTTGGGTGTTTATCAGGTATTAACTGGACAAATCCAAGTGGATACAAAACATGTCCAAAACTTTCGATGAAAATTAAAATTAATTGGAAGGATGATAAAAAGTTTTATGGAATGAAAAAACTTCAATTTCACTCTCAAAATCTTGATCCCTCAAAAATGCACGAGAGGTTAGGTTACTACATGTATAGAAATTTTGGAGTAATTGCCCCTAGGTCAAATCATGCTTTAGTATACATAAATGGTGTTTTTAATGGAGTTTTTGCTAATACAGAAAATATTGATGGCCCATTTACAAATAAACACTTTGAAAATCCAGATGGTAATTTATATAAAGAGGTTTGGCCGGTTGATATATTCGGAGAATCTCAAGAAATAAATTATTTTATTGACGGTTTAAAAACTAATGAAGAAATATCTGATGTTTCTAAGATTAAAAAATTCTCTGATCAACTAGGTAATGTTAATAATCCCATGGCATCGAGTGTAGTCAATAATTGGATTGAAAATGAACTTTTTTTAAAAACTATTCTTGTTGATAGAAGTATAGCTAATGATGACGGATTCTTGCATTTTTATCATGAAGGAGGAAAAAATTATGAAAATCATAATTATTATTGGTATGAAGACCCTTACCTAGACAAACTACAACTTATACCATGGGATTTAGATAATGCATTTGAAAATTTAATTTCAGATGTAAATCCAGTTACTCCAATTAAGGACGAATGGTATGAGACTTCAAATGGATGTGAGGGTTTTGCTTTTGGTATTTTTAATATTTTACAAATTTCTGCAGGATGTGATAAAATAATTGGTTCTTATTCTGAATATATAGACACTTATGATAGTTTAGATTTTGCCTTTAAAAATGAGTTATATAATATGCCTAAAATTAATTCACTTCTTGATGGTTGGTCAAATCAAATTAAAGATGCAGTGCTAGAGGCTAACCAAAAGTATGGAGCTAAGGAACCCAGTCTTCAAGAATGGATTGATAGTATAAACATATTAAAATTTTCAATAGAACAATCATTAAATTAAACTCATGGTTTATAAAAAATAGAATATATAAATATAACACTCAGATAAGCGAATTTAAAAATCATAGAGATCTTATATCTAAAAGAATAAACGAACATTTAAGGAAATTAGTAAATAAAAATTAATTGTAATTGACAATTAAACCAGTATCTTGAGTTAATAATTATTAAAATTAAAAAATGAAAAAAATTTACATACTATTTTTTATAATAGTTTCTAGTTTAGGCTATGGGCAGATGATTCAAAAAACATCTTGCTCAAAAAAAGCTTCTGAAATCTCAAATAAGGCAATTAATCATATGATTAATTTAGAATTTTTAACAGCAAGAGGTATGGCTGAAGCTGCTTTAATGGTTGATGAGAATTGTGGTTGTGCTAAATTAGTTATAGCTCGCGTTAGCTCAGCTAATAAGGACTATGGAACTCGTGCAAATAAGTTAAAAATGATAGATCGTTCTAGTCTTAGTGGAGAAGAGAAAGTCTGGTATGATGCATTAAGTTCATCAGACAAAGAAAAGTATTCAGTAATACAAAAAGAAGGTGAAGTTATGTTTCCTAAAAGTCCATTTATTCATTATTTAGCTACAGGAGGTTTAAACTTTATATCATACAAAGCTTTTGCTGAAAAATTTCCCAAATATGCATCTTCTGCATATAATATGATGTCATATGGATATCTTAGAGGTGATTATGGTTCTGTTGATAAAGAAAAAGCAATGGAATATGTAAAGAAG
Source organism: Candidatus Marivariicella framensis (assembly GCF_982709265.1). Classification (NCBI taxonomy): domain Bacteria; kingdom Pseudomonadati; phylum Bacteroidota; class Flavobacteriia; order Flavobacteriales; family Flavobacteriaceae; genus Candidatus Marivariicella; species Candidatus Marivariicella framensis. The sequence goes on from NZ_CEXPNT010000001.1 coordinate 180,238, forward strand.
TCTCAAAGCATGCATGATGGCCCAAACGCTTATGATTCAATGGCAGAACATTATGCTTCTTTGGGTGAGTTTGATAAAGCAGTTGAAAATCAATTAAAAGCATATGATTATGCTACGTTTTCTTCTCCTTATCAAACTAAATTAAGAGAGTATTCGAGAAAGGCAAATAATGAGGAACTTGTTAAGAACATAGAAAAACTTCAATCTGATATGCAAGATGCTATACTTAAAGGAGATAAAGAAGCATTTAAGAAATTTACGCACCCTGATATCACAATAAGTACAGGAGATTCAAACTTGGGAGAGTTTTATGACTTTAGTGAGGAAAATTTAAAATTAGATGAAAACTTTACTTGGGATAGTTTTGAATTAGAAAACATGAAAGTTTATTTTTCTACTGACATGAATACCGCTGTCATCACATTTTATGCTAAGGGTGGGTATACTATGAATAGATCTTCAGAATTATTTGATTTAAATGGTAACCTTAAATCAACCTCAGAATTTATTGAATACAGTACGCGAGCTTCATCTGTATGGGTAAATACAGATCAAGGTTGGAAAACGATGCATAGTAATTTTGCTCCTAATAAAGGAAAGATAGGATTACCTCAGTAACTAAAATAAATTATTTAAATAATAAAAAAGGGAATTTAATAATTCCCTTTTTTTAATTTTGAATTATGAAATTTTTTAAAATTAGTATTTTGTTTTTAATAATTAAATTTGGGTATTCTCAGGAAATATCTGGAATTGTTATTGACAGTCTTAATAATGAGCCAATTCCTTTTGCAGCAATAACATCGAACTTTAACAACAATACTATAACTAATGAAGAAGGAAAGTTTAGAATTTTTAAGGATATTCCTTTTAGTGAAGAAGATTCATTATTTATTTCTTCGATAGGTTTTAGTTCACTCTCAGTATCATTGAATAATAATAAATCTATAAGAATATCATTATCTGCAAAAGCAATACAATTAAAATCTGTAGAAGTTAGAAACAGGGAAAAACTTGCTGCTAGTCAAATAATAGAGAAGGTTAAAAACAGTCTAGTTAATGTATATGGTTTTGATTACGCATCAAAAAAAATATTTTGGAGAGAGACGATTATGGGAGAGACAAAAAAAATAGATTTTAAAATAAAAAACTCCTCCATAAAAGAGTTTGATCAAAAATTTATGGACAGTATAAGCTCAACTATTCCGAAAAAAACTAATTTTTACCAAGAAGTTCTTTCAGATTTTCATGGAAATAAAGAACCTGAAAATCAAAAAATAAGTATTGTAAGATCAGCAAGATTATTAAATAAAGAAAATCAAATTAGTATAGAACTACTACAAAAAAAAATTCAGCCAATAGTTGAGCTTCGGATTAAACCAGATTCATATTTTAAATTTAAATCTGGAATATTACCTGTCGATATTACCTTGGATGGAGTTGATCTAAGGGCAATTGATTCAACAGATAATTCTCAATTAGAAAAAATTAAAAAAAACGAATTAGATGATAAAAAAAGATGGAATTCCAGCAATAGGAGGTTTATTAAAAGAACATCTGACTATTATTTAAAATTTGATTATAAGAAAGTAAGACTAGATCTTGAAGTTTTTAAAAAATCTCGTTTGTATAATTTTAAATTAGTGGAACTTTCTTATATCGGTTATGATCCAATTTATATAATTGATTACACACCTAAATCTTCTAAAGCCCTCTATAAAGGAAGGCTTTATATTCATGCTGACGATTTTGCAGTAGTTAGAATCGATTATAATAGTGTTGATGTTTTGGATGATTTTGATTTATTTGGTATTTCATATAGCCTTGATTATCGATTTGGAAAACAAATATTTAAAAAAAATAATAATGGAAAATATGATTTATATTTCAGTGAAAACAACATTCAAAGATCATTTGGCTTAGAGAGACCTCTTAAGATAATTGAAAAAAATAAAAATGTTAAGGGAAGAAGGAAACAAAATCAATTAAAAATGGATATAATTTTTAAGGCTAGGAGCAAATTAAAAACTGAGTTTATAGTTCTTAATAATGTTTCTATTAATAAAAGTGATTATCAATCTTATAAAGAAATTGAATCAGATTTACCTTTTGAATTAACAGAATATGATCCAGAATTTTGGAATGGATATAATATAATCGAACCTAGTGAAGTGCTAAAAGGGTTTAAAATTGAAAAAAATTAAATAATATTGAATAACCTAGAACAAATAACCAAATATTTTCCTTTTTGGGTAATTATTTGTTCTATTTTTTCTCTTTATAATCCCGATTTGTTTATTTGGTTTTCTGGTGATTTAATTACATATGGATTAGCTGGAATTATGCTTGGAATGGGTCTCACTTTAAAGGTTGGTGATTTCAAAGAAGTATTAAGATCTCCTTTATGGCTTTTAATTGGACTTGTTTTACAATTTACGATAATGCCTTTTTTTGGATGGTTACTAGGAGTTTTGTTTAATTTACCTCCGTATTTTGCAGTAGGCTTAATATTAGTTTCATGTTGCCCAGGAGGAACAGCATCAAATGTTATAGTTTATCTAGCTAAAGCTAATGTTGCTTTATCTGTTGCTATGACCACTTGCTCAACTATTTTTGCTATTTTTTTAACGCCAATATTAACAGCTTTTTTATCAGGCAGCTATCTAGATGTTGATGCATGGGGACTTTTTTTTAGCACTCTAAGGGTTGTGTTATTACCAGTTGGAATAGGTCTTTCATTAAACTTACTATCGCCTAAACTAACAAACATAATTAAGCCTTTTTCACCTCCAATAGCCGTGATATTGATAACCTTAATAGTCGCAAGCATTATTGGTCAGGGTAAAGACATAATTTTAAGCTCTGGTCTTGGTTTAATTTTTTCAATTATGATTTTACATCTATTAGGTTTTATAATTGGATTTCTATTTAGCTATATATTAACTAAAAATAAAATTATTAGTAAAACAATCTCTATTGAGGTTGGGATGCAAAACTCTGGCCTTGGAGTTGTATTAGCAAGGGAGAACTTTATAAACCCTGCAACTGCAATTCCTTCTGCAATATCAAGTTTGGTTCATTCTATATATGGTAGTATTTTTGTTAGCATTTTTAAAAATAAATAGAATCAAAATATTTTTTTAAAATTTATTAAAAGCATCTTCAGGTAGCATTTCAACAAAATCAGTCAAGTTTTTTAATTCTAGATAATGATTAGATAAAAGTGAGTTAGGTTTTGTGAAATTAAAGTTTAAATATCTCCAAAAGGTCATAGAAGCTCCTGCATATATAGTGAAAGCCTTTAATGATTTTAATTCATTTTCTGAAAGATTAATTATATTCTTGTAGCCATTTAATAAGTTTTTAACTTTATCTAAATCTATATTATTTAGATTATCATCTCTACAAACTCCAATTATAGCCATCCCAACATCATAAATTCTATAATAGAAAGCAGATTCTTCAAAATCCATTATTGTAACAGATAGGTTGTCATTACTCACTATAATATTATCATAAAACACGTCGCTATGAATAAATGATTTTGTTAGATTAATTTTAAAGAAAGGCTTTAAGTATTCAAGCTTATTATTTAACCATATTTGAAACTCTAAATTATTCTCATACTTTTTGAGATTTTCAAACTTTTCCTTTCCATAATTAACTTGATTTGGAAGGTAAGAGGGGGGAAGGATTATGTGAAGTTTGGCAATTTGTTCTCCAATTAATTTTAAAACATTTTCAGAGAAGTTTTTTTCTATTTTCCCCTCTATATATTTCTTAATCATTATTGGCTTTTTATTCCAAAGTAAAACAGGGTTACCTTTTTTAGTATTAATTATTTTTGATGTATAAAAATTATTTTGATTTAAATATTCCAATAAAAGAGCTAATTCTCTTGCTTTTTCAAATGATTTTTGCTCACAAATAGATAATACATAACTTACTCCATTAGATTTTATTTTGTAATTGGTATTTTCTAAACCACCCTCTAGGGAGCTAAAGGAGTCAATTTTGTTTAAATTAAATTTACTTGAAATTGATCTAATGTCACTTTGACTCAAAGAAGTATAATTTGCCATAATTATTTAACTATGATTTTTTTTGATCTTTCCCAGTTTGTTTCAATTGCATTTAAAAGAGATTTCTCAAGATTTGAATAATCACAATGGTATCCCTTTTGACACTTTTTTTTCGCACCTTCAATTGATTTATGTTTTCCGGCTTCAGGTAACTTTGTTTTATTCAATGATTTTAAAATTACCTTAGGAAATTTTGCTGGATGAGCGGTCGCGAGGCATATTGTCTTATTATGACTAAGCTTTTCGTCCATTGAGTTAAGTGCAGATATAGCTACAGAGCCGTGGGGGTCTAAAAGGTAATTTTCGTTTTCGTATATACTTTTAATTGTTCCAATAGTTGATTTATCTGAAACACTAAAAGATAAAAACCCATCTCTGTATGATTTAAATGTCTTATCGTCAAAATGAAACTCTCCTTTAGTTTCAAATTCATTAGACCATTTTTTAATATTTTTTGAATTTTGACCATTGCAGAAATACAAATACCTCCAAAAGTTGTAGGGGGTTATTATGTCAATTGCTGAAGAAATAGTTTCATGAATTTTATCTTTTGAAATAACTCCATTTCTAAAAATTCTATTTAAGGATTCGTTTTTATTATTGGCTATTATAAAGTTTTTGATTGGAAGCCCCATTTTTCGTGCAAATCCACCTGCACATAAGTTTCCAAAACCTCCTGATGGTACAGATATATTAATATCTTCTCCAATATAATCAGCCACTTTCAAATAACCATAAAAGTAGTGTGTCATTTGAGCAATAATTCTTCCCCAATTAATAGAATTTATACTTGATAGTTTAACCTTTTTTTTAAATTTTTTATTTGAGTATAGTTTTGAAATTACGGTATCCAGATTATCTCCCCCTTCAGGACAATTATAAACACCAACTGGATGAATATTATTATTGTGTAATGTAGTCATTTGTCTTTCTTGTTCTTCTGTAATCAAACCTTTAGGGTACAATATCCATGCGTCAAGTGAAGATTTACCAGCAATATAATTGGCTGCAGCTGGACCAGTATCACCAGTTGTAGCTACTATTATAGACAAGGATTCTTTTTTTCTCTTCAATAGAAAATCAAGAAGGTTTACTAGAAATGATTGTCCTATATCCTTAAAAGATAGAGTAGGGCCATGAAATAACTCCATGATGTAAGTTTGTTCTCTAGATTTGAGTTTATAGAGGGTAACTGCGTTCTTAACCTCAAAAGCATCATAAGATTTGTCAATTATAATTTTTAATTCATCAGATGATATGATTTCTCTATCAATAAATAATGAAACTATTTCAAAGCAAAGATCTTTAAAGCCCAAACCTTTCCATTTTTTTAATTCATTTTTAGATATTTTAGGTAGTTTCTCAGGAACATATAAACCTCCGTCAGAAGCAAAACCATTTAGTATGGCAGTCTCAAAATTAACAGGTTTACCTCCTCCTTTATTACTAATATATTTTAACATATTACCTTAAAAACTTTAGATAAACTTTTGATGCTATCGCTATATCTTGAACTGCAACCCCTGTAAGATCAACGACAATAGTTTGATTATTACTTCTATTAAGATTAGAATTTTGAATTGCAGTTCCAAGTTCCACAATTTTTTTTTCATTAATCATGCCCTCACTTAATGCTTTAAAAATTTCACCTCTACTTTTACTTTGGGAAATGCTATCTCCAATAACTAAATCTGCATTTCTAAGAATTTCGCTATCTAATTCTTGTTTGTTTTCTGTGTCAGAGCCTATTGCTACTATTAGTGTGCCTGACTTAATGTCATCTGATTTTAGTAATGGACTTTCTGAAGCAGTAGTAGTGATGATGACATTTGATTTTTTTGCTAAATCACTTGGGCTTGAGCTTATTTCAACATCAAAATGATTTTTGATTTCTAAATAAAATTCTTTTATTCTGTTTTTATTTCTACCCCATATAAAAACTTTTTTACATGGATTATTTTTTTGGATATATTCTAATTGAAGTCTGGCTTGAATCCCAGAACCTATTATGCCAATTGATTGAATTTTACTTGGAGAGAAATGTTTTACAGCTAGAGCACCTGCAGCAGCTGTTCTAATATTAGTCAAGTATCCTTCGTCAAGTAAAATAGATTCAAGTTTACCTGTTTTTTGACTAAACAAAAGCATCATTCCTTGCCCAGATGGAAGATCTAATTTATAATTTTCATAAAACCCTGAAGCTATCTTAATTACATAAAAATCCTCTCTTTTTATATATCCATATTTAATATGAACATCACCTGGAGGGTTATTAAAAATAAGCTCACCTACTGGAGGAATAACAGCATTTCCATTACTATATTGAATAAAAGCTTGTTGCATTAAATTAATCACATCAATATTTTTTAGTATTGGTTTGATTTCTTTAAGTGTTATTACCTTTGGCATTATTATGGCATTAAGTATTTAAAATTAGATATTTTATTTTTCAATAGTTATTTTAATAATTAAAAATTATTAAATTCCTTTTTTTTATTTTAGTAATTCAAAATATATAGCAATGGATAACGAATTTGATAAGTATTTAAAGTTCCACAAAACTTATGGTGGAACTGGAAAAATGTTCAATTTTAATTTTATTGATTATAAAAAGGGTTTTTTGAAGTTAGAAGGGGAGTTTTCATCAAAAACATTAAATCCTAATCAAAGTGTACAGGGTGGGCAGATGACATCAATGCTTGATGATATTACAAGTTTACTACTAATTTATGAATCTAAGGGATCTATTTATCCAAGCTCAACAAATCTCCATAGTGTGCATCACAGACCTCTTTTTAAAGGAAAAGCTATTGCTACAGCCGAGATGGTTATGTTTGGAAAAAACATAGCTACAATTAAAGGGGAGTTATATAATTTAGAAGGAAAACTAGCAACCACATTAATTCATTCAGTTTTTTTAATTAAAAAAGTATTTAAGCTTTAATTAATTCAAATGAATACCTCTGCGTTCTAATGAATATATTAGTTTACCAACGGGTCAATGCTTTTATAAGATAAGGGTTAACGGTAATCGTACTTTTAGTAGTGCTTTTATGGTGAAATAATTTAAAATCAATTAAATTTATTAATAAAATAGAATATATAATGAATAGACAAAATTTATTAATTGTGCTTTTAATGCTTTTATCTAACTTTAATTTAAAGGCTCAAGAAGATTCAGTCATAAGCCAAATGATCAAAGAAGCAGAGACAAACTCTCAATTGGAAATCTTAGGTCAAGAGCTTTTGGACGGAATTGGACCAAGATTAGTTGGAACACCACAAATGAAAAGTGCGCATGATTGGGCAGTAAATAAATATACTCAGTGGGGAATTAAAGCTAAAAATGAAAAATTTGGAACCTGGAGAGGTTGGGAAAGGGGAATTTCTCATATAGATATGCTTCATCCTCGAGTTCAAAGCCTACAGGGAACTCAATTGGCTTGGAGCCCTTCTACATCAAGAAAAGGTGTTAACTCAGAAGTTTTAATTCTTCCCACGGTCAGCGACTCACTTGAATTTGCTCAGTGGCTTCTATCGGTAAAAGGTAAAATAGTTATGATATCTAAATTAGAACCTACTGGAAGGCCTGACTATAACTGGAAAGAGTTTGCTACTGAAGCATCTTTTGAAAAAATGAAATCAG